>JAEZLC010000171.1 GCA_023435965.1 Cyanobacteria bacterium OH_CDB_58
AGCTAATGCTGTGTCCTATACACATTTGCTTAATCGGCATATTGATAAGGAAGACAATGTTGCCTATCCTTTTGGGAAAAAAGAGCTTTCTTCAGAAGAATATTCAAGTATAAATCTTGAGTGCGAAGCTTTTGAGAAAGAAGCGGAGAAATCCCGAACTCAAGAGAGGTATTTGCAAATGTTGAGTGAGCTTGAGAGAAAATATCTAGAGTAGGTTATCTTCTACAATAGCGATTTTGATTTGATCCGTTTTTTACACTTCCGGCTTTAAGTGAATATTTAGGAAGAACCCTATGTGCCGGTAAGAAAATAAAAACTTCAGTGCCAGCTTTTTCCTTAGCATTAATTTCAAGAAAACCACCGTGGCTTTCTACAACATTTCTACAGTAATAAAGGCCTAATCCATAATTATGAGTACTTTTCTTTGTAGTAAAGAAAGGTTTTGTTACTTTTCTAAGGTTGCTTTCTTTAATACCATATCCGTTGTCTTTTACCGAAATAGAAAGATATTTATTGATTAACTCGGTCTTTATTTCAATTATTCCATTAGGTTTCACTGCTTCAAGAGCATTTTTTATTATATTATTTAAAAGCTCTGTGAAATGTACCTTGTCACAGCATATACTCAAATCTTCATGAATTGATAGGAAAAGTTCAATTTCTTTACTGGAAAACAGTCTTTTGTTAAAAGCGATTACTTTGTATATTATTTCTTTAAGTTCTACACGCTCATTGCGTAGCGATATATCTTGAGTATGAAAATTCATTTTGTTAATAACATCTAAAAGATTATAGGAACTATCCATAATTGCATCTATAGACTCCTCTTCTTCATTATCATAAAAACTTGAATAATTTTTTAGAAGAGTTGCAAAAAGTGATATCTTAGAAATATCTTTCTTTATTGAGTAATTAAAAATGGACATGCTAGAATCAAGTATCATTTTTTCATGGCGGTGTCTCTTTTTTTGAAGGATGCGCCTGATACCTAAAAACGTAAATTTTATTGCAAAGGAAAATAAACAGATTACTAAATAAATAATTGGAACTATATGTAAATAATCGATATATTCAGGCATAAATAGTGGGATTATAGCTTCTGAAAGTATATATGTAATTTGTATTGGTATTATTAAAATCATGCTAATCAGCCGCTCGTTTTTAAGAAACCTGTGTTTTTCCTTAAAATAGGCTTCCAGAAGAAAATAGACAGAACAAATAGCGTAGAGGGTTGTCCATACCAATAACAGCAAATAATTTGTAGAAAGCTGTGGATTAGATAATACGCCAGGGGCAAATAAATACATTGATAAAGTTGGCATCAATAATAGGCTATTTAAGATCATCTTACTTATTGAATGCCTAAACCTGAGTAAATCGGAATGGGATATTGAGTAAAGTAAAAATAAGTAAAAAGGAAAATATATTGAAATAGTATATAGAAATCCATTAAAAAGCAACGAAGGATTTAGTAAATTAATATTATAGGCTTCTACTATAGGAATTATATGAATTTTAAAAGAGTCCGCAGCAGGACGCATACTTAGAAAAAGTATAATGAGGCTAATATACCTGTTTGGCTCCGATTTTCTGTCTGATATAAAAACAAATAACGCTAATGACATTAAAGCAATAAATACAATAAACATAAATTTACCTGATATTTCTTATAGAATATATATTAATACTATCATATATTATTTGTCAGTACAATTATTATATAGTTTGTTTTTAGTAATATTGAATTAAAAGGCAATTAAAAAGATAAAATATGCTTGACTTTGGCGGAATTTACCGCTTAGGTTGAACCCATACCTACGGTATGCTAAACTTATAAAAAAGTGCTAAATGGAGAATTAAAGTTATGAATAAAGGCTTTGAAAAGTTGATTCTTAAGTCAACGGGTTCAAAAGAATTATATAAAAATGAAGAAGTTCAAGAGCTTTGGGGAGGTTATGGAAAAATATTACGTTATGCATTGTCTGGAGGAGGAATAGAGAGCGTAATTGTAAAAAACGTATGCTTGCCTGAAGGTTCGGGAAAATCCCGTGGGGGTAATACTTCTTTCGAGAGAAAACTAAAATCCTATAAAGTTGAGATGGCTTTTTATGAAAACTGGGGTGAAAAATGTGGGGATGATTGCCGAATTCCTAACTGGTATGCTTTCGAGTGGCAAAAAAATGAGTTTTTAATGGTGTTTGAAGATCTTGATGCATCGGGCTTTAAAAGGAGAAAGCAAAGCGTAGGGTGGAAGGAAATGCAATTGTGTTTAAAGTGGTTGGCTTGTTTTCATGCAACTTTTATCGGAGAAAAACCCGAAAAGTTATGGTCACAAGGTACATACTGGCATTTGGATACTCGCCCGGATGAACTCAAGGCGATGAAGGATGTGGAGTTAAAGAATGCTGCTAGAGCTATAGACAGAAAATTGAGCAGCTGTACCTATAAAACTTTTGTTCATGGTGATGCAAAGCTTGAAAACTTTTGCTTTTCCGATGATGGAAATAGTGTTGCTGCACTGGATTTTCAATATGTTGG
>JAEZLC010000214.1 GCA_023435965.1 Cyanobacteria bacterium OH_CDB_58
TTTTTTGGCTGAAAACATCGCGTTTTTGTTTTAGAATTAATCGTATGTACAGTTTAAAAATTTTTCAGTAAATGTAACAAATTAGTTTGAAACAGGCAAAAAATTTTTTTTATAAGCATTCAATTTCTTGGAAAAGATGACACTATATAGGCGAAACATGATAACAAACATAAATACACCACAAGTTAACTATGCAAATAAATATAAAAATAATCAGTCTTTCAAAGGATTAGAAACGATTCCTGTTGCGGGACTTCGTTTACTTAGTAATAGTCCTGCCATTGGGGCATGTGCCGTAGACCTAGGTTCAATGGTTATTCCAAGAACCGCAGTTGATACTAAAAAAAGAGGCGTAGATGCAGGTATTGAAACAGGTATAAGAGAAGCTTCTAGTACCGTAAATCACGCTGCAGCAGGGACTGTGGGGATGCTTGCTGCAATAGCTGCTTCTCAAGGAATTAATTCTAAATATAGCGGAGTAAGTGCTAATAAAATATTTGCAAATAATGACGCAATAGACGTTTTTAAAAGTTTTTGGACAGAATCAGGAAATGATGCCAAAAAATACTACGAAAAAGCTCTTTCAGAACTTGAGGGATTAAGCGGAAATGTTGCTGGTAAAAAAATTACAAACGGCATTTCTGAAATAGCTGATGAGTTAGCGGCAGCTCCAGAGCTTACAAAAGATTTGAAAAAATCTGTAGTAGCAAAAATTATCGAACAAACAGGTGCAGAAAATAGTTTTAAAATTCAGTCCAACGGGAAAGAAGTTGCAGATTCTATAGACGTTATATTAGAGAATATGCATGCATTGGGTAAAGCTTTTAAAACTGTCGGTGCAGAGAAGCTTGAGACTTTTGCCGGCGAACTCAAACATGTCAAGACCCGTTCCGCATTGTTGGGATTAGGCATAACTTCACTTATTGGAATAAGTATTCAGCCTATAAATACTTATTTAACAAAAAAACGTACGGGAAAAGCTGGCTTTGTTGGTGTAGACGGCAGAGAACCTGATAAAACAAACGGATTTAAGCTTATGAAGCTGGCAGCGGCAGCTGCTATGGGTACGCTTGCTTTTAAAACTATAGGTAAAAATCCTGCTGATGTTTTAAACAAAATTCAGTTTACGAGCAAACTTCCTAACTTAAACCAATTTAAACTCATTTACGGTATGACAATTATGAGCCGTTTCCTCTCAGCAAGAGACAAAAATGAGCTCAGAGAAAGTACTATCAAAGACTTTTTAGGCTTTGCAAACTGGCTTATTCTGGGTGGAATGGTGTCTAAGGGAGTAGCTAGAGCCCTTGGAAAAGGTGGAGAACTAATAAACAATCCGGTTGCCGAAAATGGTAAAAAAGGAATAAAATATGCTTGGCAATGGCTTACTCAGTCAAGCGTAAAATCTTATGATCAGGTTTTACTAAAAGAGGTTGCTGACGCAGGTAAAAATGTATTGGATGCAAACGGCAAAGCTCTAGGTTTCAAATCTCTTATGGATATCGCTGATAAAGCTACAAAAGTTAAAGTTGGAAAGTTGGCTTTGGCTCAAGTTGCAGGTTATCTATATTCAGGTTTTGTCCTTGGTGTAGGTATCGCTAAATTGAATATATTTATTACAGGCAAAGTTGAAAAATCTAAAAAAGACCAATCAAAACCAACGAATATAGACCCAAGTGTAAAATTTTATGCTCAAAATTCTAGTCAAAACAAGCCTGTTTTCTCCGCTATTAAAGGATAATCGAGTTTGTAACGAATAATTACGAAACTTGAAACATGATAGCAAAAAATAATATATTTACACTTAATATAACCAAGAAAAGGTAAAGGAGTAGTTGTAATGAATATACCTAAAATCAGCATCCCAAAAATAGACATGGCCTCAATTAAAGAAAATGCAAAAACTGCTTTTGCAAAGGGTAAAACTTTTGTAATGGACGCACCAAAGAACTTCAAAGCTTTAGCTCAAGACACAGTTGAATTTGCCAAGGCTAACCCTAAGAAAGCAGGCTTAATCGCTGTCGCTACAGCAGCAGTTCTTACTGCAGGAACAAGCGTAGCTAATTTTATCAAAGATAAAGTTGAGAGCGTAAAAGGTAGATAATCAGGACCATAAATCCATAAAAAACTTAACAAGGGCACGAATAATGTGCCCTTTTAACATATAATCTGATATAATTAAGTCAGACTTTTGCAATGATATTGGGAGAGCGGCGCAATGCTAAGTAAAGATGAAATTATAAAACTCTTGAATGACGATGACAATTTTGTTGATAGTTTCATCCTTGATGCTTTTATTAAAAATTGGAAAATTGAAGCAATTTATGAAGACGAAAACGGGGTAGAGTTTTTTGACGAAGCGGCATTTGAGAAAATTAAAGCTGCATTGGTGAATAAGCCTGAGCCCATTAAGCAAGAGCCAGTTGAAGATCTTCCGATAATTGAACACCATGAATTTGTCCAGGAAGAAAAACATGAGGTTGTTGAACCTATTGTATTTGAACAAGAAAAAGTGATTGAACCTGAGTTTGTTCCAGTTTCAGAAGCTTCTCAAAAAGCAGATCCTGCGGAGCTTAAAAATTTTACTTTAGATATTACAAATCAAACTCTAAATGTTCTTGCAAAATCAATTGCGGATAAAATTACTGATGATATTTCAGGCTATTTGAAGAAAAATGAGTGGCTTGATGAAGCTTTTAACGCAGGCAGTTTTAAAAAAGATAATGAGGTCCTAGCTGCCAAACTTAATGAAATATTAAATGACAATAAAGTATTAATCAAAAGAATACAAGAATTAGAAGCTGAGAATGATTCTTTTGTTAATGTTTTTGCCAATATTTACGTTAAAAAATCAAGATGAGTGAAAAATTTTTAACTGCTGAATATGAACAAGGACTTTCTTCAGAAATTAGAGAAGTCTTGTCTCAGTGTTCTAAAGTTGCTCTGAATGAAAATATATCGATTTATTTAATCGGCGGAGTTGTTAGAGATTTGTTTTTGAGAAAAGAAATCTCTGACATTGATATAATTGTTGAGGGCAATGCCATTGAATACGCACGCAAATTAGAAAAAAAATTGGGTTGTAAGATTCTTAGAGTTCAAAAGGAGCTGAAAACAGCTAAAGTTCTATTTGAAAACGGGGTTGAGATAGATTTTGCGTCTACAAGGTGTGAGACTTAT
>JAEZLC010000199.1 GCA_023435965.1 Cyanobacteria bacterium OH_CDB_58
ACGGGTTTAACGGGCTATATTTCATAGCAAGACCAGAAGGTGGAGAAAAGGAATTCGCATACTATCGTAAAAAGACGGCCGCGACAAATCTTTCAATAGATGACATTTCGTCAGACTACATCAAGAGTGCCTCTATCGTCTATGCTACAGGAGTTACTCAATCACTTTCTCTATCCGCAAAAGAAGCGGTTAAAAAAGCTTTTACGCTCGCAAAAGAGCACAAAAACCTAGTGGCTTATGATCCTAACTATAGTCCTAAACTGTGGTCTAAGGATGAAGCTAAAGAAGCATTCTATGAAATAGAAGAAAATATAGATATTTTATTTTTAAATCTTAAAAACGACGCCCAAAAACTTTTGGAAATAATGTCGATAGATAAGTTAATCAAGTATTTCTGGGATAAGGGAATTTCGACCATAGTTGTTAAGTCAAGTGCTGACTGCGGCTATTACACAGGTTATCAGGGAGAAATCTTGTTTACCGAGTTCTGGGCAGATAGGATCGTTGATACGACGAGTGCAGGAGACGCTTTTAACGGCGGATTCCTTCACGCTATTGCGTCTGGCTTAACACCTTTTGAAGCAGTTCATATCGCGGCAATCGTCGCTGGATTGCAGTCTCAAAAAATAGGGGCTATAAAATCAATCCCGTTCAGAAAAGAAGTTTATTCTGTATACAAAGGTACAAATGGCTAAGAAGATTTGTATTTCCGGGTATTATGGATTTGATAACTTCGGCGATGAAGGTATTTTGGGTATTCTTGTTCAAAATCTTTTTCAGATGGATATTGAAAATGAGGTTACGGTCTTTTCCAGTAATCCTGACAAAACTTCTAAACGCTACGAAGTGAATTCGGTAAAGACATTCGATGTCGTTGGCATTTTGAATTCTCTTGAAAAATGCGATGTGCTTGTCTCAGGTGGTGGCAGTCTGCTTCAGGATGCGACCAGCTTAAAGAGTTTGATATATTACCTTTGGGTAATATTTATGGCTTATTATTACAAGAAAAAAGTTATTATTTTCGCTCAGGGAATCGGCCCTATAAACAATCCTATAGCAAGATTTGTTACAAAAATGCTTTTAAAAAAGGCATCATACATAAGCGTTAGAGATGAAAAAAGCTTGTATATGCTAAGAGGATGGGGTTTGAAGACAGAACTTGTGTCAGATCCTATGTGGAATTTGGAATTAGAGGATAGAAATCCTCAATGTAGAGTCGGAATCCAGCTTAGAAGTTGGAAAACTCTTTCGGACGAATTCGTTCTTGCATTGGCGAGAAGAGTGGGTGAAAAATTTTCTGATAAAGAAGTTTATATATATTCTTTTCAGGATTCTCAGGATTACGATGTTTGCAAAAAATTTCAGAATTATTTGAGCTTGTGTAACGACACTATAAAGTCTACTTTGATTTATCAAAGGTCAAATAAAGAAATGATTGATTCTTTTAAGAACTTGGATGTCCTTATTGCGATGAGATACCATGCCTGCCTGCTTGCTCTTAAGTACGGAATACCTACCCTGCCGGTAAGTTATGATGAAAAGGTAGAGAAATTGGCCAAGGAGCTTGAGATTGATTTTCTTACTTTAAAAGATATTGAAAAAATTAATGAGGCACTTGAGGGGCTAAAAAATCTTGAGATGGGTGAAGTAAACGAAAAAGTAAAATCTATGAGATTAGATTTTACTCCCGTTTTCGATGTTATAAACAATTCTTGATAATCTTTAGATTATTGCCATTTGATTTGAAAGCTCATTTCTGATGTCCTCAACTGATACATAGTGTATCGGCGAGTTATCGTCTTTTCTTAGATATACATCTTTTATTCCTGCCTGAACTATGAATCTTTTGCATAATATGCATATAAAATCATGTCCGTATATGTACATTGTGGCATCTTTGCACCTGTCTTGACCTGCTTGGATTATAGCGTTCTGTTCGGCATGTATGCTTCTGCAAGTCTCGTATCTTGTTCCTGACGGAATATTGTTTTCTATTCTGTAGCATTTGCCCAGCTCCATACAGGAGATGACTTTTGAGGGTGTTCCGTTGTAGCCGGATGCTTTGATCTTTTTGTCTTCTCCGACTATCACAGCCCCCACTTGAGCTCTAATGCAGTTAGAGCGAGAAGCACATGTTTTTGCAATTTCTAAAAAGTAGTCATTCCAAGGTTTTATCATTTTTAATTCCTTAATTATTTAAGCTGTGAATTGGTGCCGGAATTCTTCCTGCACGTCTTACAAAGTTTGTTGAAGATAATGAGTTGACAGGCATGATCGGAGCTTCACCCAAAAGTCCTCCGTATACGGCCATATCTCCTACTTTTTTGCCGGGAACAGGTATTATTCTGACGGCGGTAGTTTTTTTGTTTATCATTCCTATTGCCATTTCATCTGCTATGATTCCGGCTATAGTATCTACCGGAGTGTCTCCAGGGATTGCTATCATATCTAATCCTACAGAGCATACTGAGGTCATTGCTTCAAGTTTATCAAAAGTAAGATAGCCTTTACCTGCCGCTTCAATCATTCCTGCATCTTCCGATACGGGAATAAAAGCACCGGATAGGCCGCCAACATGGGAGCTTGCCATGATTCCGCCTTTTTTAACCGCATCGTTCAGCATCGCCAACGCCGCTGTAGTACCGTGAGCACCCGCGTGTTCCAGTCCCATAGCCTGAAATATCCCCGCAACACTGTCGCCTGGTGCAGGAGTCGGTGCAAGGGAAAGATCAATTACCCCGAAAGGAATAGCCAATCTTTGTGCCATCTTCCTACCGATAAGTTCACCGGTTGTTGTTATTTTAAATGCGATTTGTTTGATTTTATTCGCTACTTCTCCCAGATCCGCGTCTTTTGGCAGAGACTCTACCGCTGCTCTTACAACTCCCGGGCCGGATACTCCTATGTTTAGGGCGCATTCGGGTTCTCCTATTCCGTGAAAAGCACCTGCCATAAACGGATTATCGCTTGGAGCGTTACAGAAGCATACAAGTTTTGCAGCACCAATTCCGTCGGCATCTGCCGTCAGTTCTGCTGATTGTTTTATGATTTCTGCCATTTTTAAAACCGCGTGCATATTTATTCCTGCTTTTGAAGAAGCAAGGTTTATTGAAGAGCATATTTTGTTTGTTGAAGCTAAAGCTTCAGGGATACTGGACATAAGCATCATATCCCCTTTTGTGCATCCTTTTTCAACTAGAGCGCCAAATCCTCCGATGAAATCGACCCCGACTTCTTCCGCTGCTTTATCCAAAACTTTTGCAAGGTATACATAGTCATATTCATTGCAAGACTCACCCACTAGGGATATAGGAGTTACTGCAATTCTTTTGTTTACTATGGGAATGGAATATTCGTCTTCTATTTCGTTTGCGTATGTTCCAAGATATTTTGCGTATCTAACAATTTTTTCGTAAATTTTATCGCCGGTTCTTCTGACATCTTCGCTGGCACAGTCTCTTAAGCTTAAAGACAGAGTCACAGTTCTTATATCAAGGTTGTGAACCTTAATCATATTTATTGTTTCTAAAATTGAATCAGTACTAAAAAAACTCATTGTGACCCCTTAAATCGTGTGCATTTTGTCGAAAATCTGTTTTTTCTGAACCCAGATTTCCATACCTAAGTTTTGTCCGACTTCAAGCAAGCCTTCTTTTATTTCTTTGAATGAAAATTCAGACTGACTTATGTTTCCAAGCAAGAACATAACAAAATAATCTTGCATAATTGTTTGCTTAATGTCTTCTATATTAACCTTGTATTTTGCTAGTGCTGCTGTTAGTTCGGCAACAATCCCCACCTTGTCCGCACCAAGAAGGGTTACAATAATTTTTTCTTCTTTCATTATTTACCTCGAGTACTCTTTATATGAACTATTGTATCACAATATATTGTTGCAATTGTATTGTTAAGTTTAGTCAAAAACACAACTAATATTGCATTTTGAGATAAAATATAGCTTAGATAGTTTGTTTGGGAATGTATGAGGAAGAAACCGATTTTAAGTTCTGGTGCTAATGAAATGAATATAAGTCTTACGGCTTATAGGTCACTGCTTGTGCTTGGCTTATTGATGGAAAAGCCAATGAGCAGGGATGAAATAGCAAATGTTTTTAAATGCAATCACATTACTTCTAAGTCTTTTTCTCTTGATACGGTGAGGGTTACTATAAATACTCTTAAAGCCGCAGGCTGTGTTATTTCTAGACCAACTTGTAAAAATGAGTATAAATACGTCTTGCTTTCGCACCCATTTAGGATAGAAATTTCTGATGAACAAATAGATTGTCTTAATCAAATAAGGAAAAACCTGTCTCAGATAGGTGATTGGCAGTTAGTTTTGTCCATAAATGATTTTTATAATAATGTAGTCGCAAAGACTCAAAACGAATCCAAAATTGAACTGATAAAAAATGCAGAGCTCTTGATTGAAATTGATAAAACCGTATTGAAAACTTTGTCTGCAAAATCTATAAAAAATAAAGAGTTGATTGTTAAATATGATTCTCCTGAATTTGGAGAAGAAGAGTTGAAAATAATTGCGGATAAAATATTTTACGAAGAGGGTAAGCTTTATTTGTGGTGTTATTCGCACAAGTACGATTCATTTAGTTATTTAAGGGTAGATAAAATCAAAGAAGTTTCTGTCGTGAGCATAGCATCTAAAGCCATAAAAAGAGAAGAATATACAGTGGTTTACAAGATAAAAGGAGATTCTTTTCAAATCTTTAAACCAGAGCCAACGGAGAGAATAATTGAGAGAAATGGTAGTTATCTCGTAATTGAAGCTCTTGTTTATAACGAGTTTAAGCTTATTCAGAGACTTTTGTCATTTGGGGCGGATTTCTATTTAATTTCTCCCGATTCTTTGAAGTCGAAAATTATTTCTAAATTAAAGACCATCAAACAGGGGTATGTGCTATGAAGAGTAAATCTTTGAAAAAAAACGATACCAGCTTAAGGGTGCTTGAAATTCTTAAAATGCTTATTAGAGAGCCGATTTCGGGTGAGGATCTCATAAGAAAAATTGAAAAGAAGCAAAATATTGAAAATATCTATACAAAAGAAACTCTGTCAAAATATTTCAATACTCTTGAGATGGTAGGATTGAAAATTCAAAAGAATAAAAATGATGGCAAATATTCTCTAAAAAATTTACCAGTGGAAATCTCGTTAGAAGAGAATGAATTGAGACTGCTCTGTTTGATAGACGGGTATGTAAAAAGTCTTTATCAAAGAAGACTGGAGGTTCCTCTTGCCGAACTTAAAAGGAATTTGGTAAATAGTTTTTCTAAGGATACTTTGGCTTTGTACCGCTCCATCAAAGCAAATAACAAGATGAAAATAGCTATAGATTCTTTATGCAACGAATCTGTTATAAGACTTCTTGAGAAATATTGTGTTGATTCTCAAAAACTTAAAATAGGCTATTTGAGTAAATCAAACAAATCTACAGAAATATATACGGTAGAACCTAAAGCTATCCAGTACGAGTTGGATAAAGTTTATTTGATTGTTTATAATCCCAGAATTTCCAGAAATCAGAAATTGCTTGTTCAGAACATAATCCATGTAGTTCAGCTTCCGCAAAAAGTTAATTTTGTTTCAACTCCTAATACTCTTGTTTTTGAATTGAGAGGAAGATTGTCCAAGTCTTATAAACTAAAAGATGGTGAAAAAATTATAAATTATACGAAAAATAATATAATTGTATCAAACGCTTCTGAAGATAAAATGTTATTATTTAAAAGGCTCCTGAAATATGGAGAAAACTGTAAAATTCTTCAGCCTGCAGACGCAAAAAGAGAGTTTGTGGAGTTTGTGGACAATGTCATAGCCAATCTTAATAAAGGTGAATAGTTTGAAAAACATAGCACTAATACCAATTGATAACAGACCTGTTTGTTATTCCCTGCCGTTGCAAAT
>JAEZLC010000266.1 GCA_023435965.1 Cyanobacteria bacterium OH_CDB_58
GTTAAAAATAGTAATAATTTTCAAAATTATTCCAATACACTAACCTAACTGAAAAAACTTATACTCTAAACGAATTACACTAAAAGCGTCATATAATCTATTTAAATTAGAGAATTTTTTTATAAAGTTGTTTATAATAAGTAAGGACGATAATTGATTTATTCAATTAAATTATTATATATAATTTAACGGGAAAGATATGGTATGAAAAAAATATTTTTAACTGTTTTAATGATTTGTGTAGTAGGGCTCGTGCAGCTTGGTGCGAGTGCTGCAACAAGTGCGAGCAATGCTCAGGTTAGAGCGGCAATAAATAAATATAAAATGAAAAATTATGTAGGATGCATTCAAGACTTGACTATTGTTACTAAGAAAGATCCTTCTAATGCACTTGCCCATTATTATATTGCGAATGCATATATGAAAATAGGACAGGCAGAGAAAGCAATTGCTAGTTTTGACAAAGTAATTTCTCTAAACACTGTACCAGGGCTTACTTCATATTCTGTTCAGGCTAAAAATTGCATAGGCGGAAAAGATAAGTGTGAATACGTTAAGCTGAATGAGGATCAAATCCATGAATTGGTAAAAAATCCTGAAACGTATTTGAATACTTTAAAAGAAAAGAAACAAAGCGGTTTAACGCCTGATAATATAGAAATTGAAAGACTTATAAAAGGAAAATATTACTCTAATGTTCATCCTGAGGCAAACAGGGTTATAATAGATACCCTACTCAAGCAAGAGAAACACGATATGAACGTTAGTGCAGATAAATATAAGTCAGAAGCTCCAACTAATGATGAAATTGCTAACGCTGTAAAAATTCTGGCAAAAGCAGGAATAAACCCGGTGCAGCCGGCACCTGTTGCTTCCCCATATACTAATTTTACTCCGAATAACGAGTATTCTTATCTGAGTATGATGATGGGCAATAATCAAAACAATCAAATGAACAATAACAATTTTATGAATATGCTTCCATTTTTGGTTCAACAACAAAACGGAAACCCCCAAATGAACTCTGAAATGGTTCAGGCAATGATGATGTCTCAGATGATGCCTGATTTCAATTTTGACAACAATAAAAACTAATTAATAGGATTAAAAAGAATGAAGATTAATACCACAAGATTTGGAGAAGTAGAGGTAGTTGAGGAATTGGTTTTCGATTTTGAAAGCCCGATTATAGGATTCAATGAACTTAAGAAATATATGCTGATTGAACATGATGAAAATTCATGTTTCAAGTGGCTACAGGCTCTTGATGACCCTGAAATAGCATTTCCGGTCACTTCGGTGCATTATTTTGGGATAGAGTATAATTTTGAGATTCCTGATGAAGATGCTGAAAAAATTGGTTTAGAAAAAGCTGAGGACTTGATTGTCTTAAATATTGCTTCTATCCCTCACAACAATCCAAAAGGCACAACCATAAACTTAAAAGCCCCGATTATTGTGAATGCTACAAATCTTAAATCCATGCAGATAATTCTGCCAGACGATAAGTTGAAAATTAAGCATCCTATCTTTGTCCAACAACCTTCAGAAAAAAAAGATAAGGAAGATTAACTTATGCTAATTCTTTCCAGAAAAAAAGGACAAAAATTAATTATAAGTGATAATATTGAAGTGGTAGTAATCGACTCTGATAATGGCGTGGTTAAACTAGGCATTAACGCTCCTAAAAATATTACTATTTATAGAGAAGAAATCTATGTTGAATTGAAGAAAGCTAATTTGGACAGTCAAAAAACTCAAATGGCTTCTCTATCAGATTTGACAAAAGAAATAGCCAAGGCAGACGTCGATAATAAGTTGAAGTCACTGAGCGTAAAAATTATCAAAAATGAAGAAAAATGAGATATTAAAACTTCTATACGTCACTAAGGATTATCCAAAACTTAAAAAAATATGCTCTAAGCACGAAGATAGCTGGCACAAAAATATTCTGGCTAAGGTTTTTTTCAACGAGCAAAAATATACTGATGCGGCAAAGCTTTTTTATCATATGAAAATGTTTTACGAATCAGGATACTGCTTGCTTATGCAAGGAGATTTGTACAATGCAAAAAGGCTCTGGGATAAATTGGATGATTCTAAGCCGATTTACCTATGGGGAAAATCACTTATTGGTTTCATAGAGAAAAAACCTGAACAACTGCCCACGTATTTTCAGATTAGGAATTTTTTAGAACAAGATTTAGACGCACTTTTGACGGCAAATTTAACTACTTATGCCGAAAATCTTATAAATTCAATCGATATATTGGCTCAAATAAATTCTGAATCTTATAAATATATGGCAAGGGTTTTGTATAATCATAAGTATTATGATATTTCGAAAAATTTTCTTGAGCAAAGCAAGGATATATACTATAAAGACCCCGAAACCCATTTTTTGATAGCTAAAATCCATATGGAAAAAAATGAGACAGAAAATGCTAAAACAGCTCTAAATACTGCTATAAGCGTTAATGAAGACTATTTCCCTGCCAGAAACCTCCTTTTAAAAATAAAATAAATATTGGTATAATCGCCTTTCTGTTGTAATATATAATATATAAATAAGAATCTTATTAGGAGAGATGTTAAATGTTCGAACGTTTTACAGAAAAAGCAATAAAAGTCATTATGCTTGCTCAAGAAGAAGCAAGAAGACTTGGACATAATTTTGTGGGAACAGAACAAGTTTTACTTGGACTTATCGGTGAAGGTACCGGAGTAGCAGCAAAAACGCTAAAATCTATGGGCGTTACGTTAAAAGATGCAAGAGCTGAAGTTGAAAAAATTATTGGTAGAGGCTCTGGTTTCGTTGCTGTGGAAATCCCATTTACACCGAGAGCAAAAAGAGTTTTAGAATTGTCCTGGGATGAGGCTAGGCAGCTAGGACATAATTATATCGGTACAGAGCACCTTCTGTTAGGCTTAATAAGAGAAGGTGAAGGCGTAGCGGCAAGGGTTCTCGAAAACCTTGGCGTTGATTTGAATAAAGTTAGAAGTAACGTAGTTAAAATGCTAGGTGAAACAAAACCGGCACAAGCTTCATCTACTTCAACATCTTCTTCAGGCGGAAAAACAAAAACTCCAAGCTTGGATGAATTCGGTACAGACTTGACGCTTGCTGCTCAAGAACAACGTTTAGACCCTGTTGTCGGAAGAGAAAAAGAAATCGAGCGTGTAATTCAAATCCTTGCAAGAAGAACGAAGAATAACCCTGTTCTTATTGGTGAGCCTGGCGTTGGTAAAACAGCTGTTGCAGAAGGTTTGGCTATAAGAATTGTAAATTCAGAAGTTCCAGATATTCTAGAGGGTAAAAAAGTAATTCAGCTTGATATGGGATTGCTTGTTGCAGGAACTAAGTATAGAGGTGAATTCGAAGAACGTTTGAAGAAAATTATGGATGAAATCCGTCAGGCAGGAAACGTAATTCTTATCATTGACGAAATGCATACATTGATAG
>JAEZLC010000295.1 GCA_023435965.1 Cyanobacteria bacterium OH_CDB_58
ATAAGCAGCTTAGGTAATATACCCCAAGCAGCTTTGGATAAAAATATATTAAAAGAAAAAGAAAATATCTCTTTATTAAATTCTTCTTCTGATATTGAATTCACAGAACAAGAAAGAATAAAAATAACAATAAAAGCTTTTGAAAATAATCCTGCTTTTAAAAAATATGTTGATGAGATGAAAGAAAAACTTGATAAACTAGCTGAAATGTAACGATGGCTTAACAAAATAGGTATGAAATTTTTCATTGATGTGTTTTGACCGAGTTTTGTATGTATTTTTCTGAATTTACTCAGATTGATTAAAGTTATGGCCAAAAACCAGTCAGGAGTTGATTTTTGGGTTTTTATCTTAAATAATAAATATACAAGATAAAAGCAGTTGGAGGCAAAAATTGTCAGTATACCAAAGTAAAAGTGGTAGATGGTATTATAAGTTTGTTATAAGAGGTAAACAGTTCCATAAAGCAATACCAGAAGCGACGAGTAAGAGAGATGCGGAAAAAGCTGAAATTCGTATTAAATCAGAGCTTCTTCAAGGAAAGTTTGATTTTGTAGAAAATAAAGGTGCTAAACCTTTTAGCGTGATATCTGAATTATTCAAAGAATATGCTAAAAATAACCGTAGAGGTTGGCGTAATGACTTTGCTATGGTAAAAAACTTGGAGATATATTTTAATCCTTTTCAAATTAAAGACATAACTCCAAGTAGAATAGAAGCTTATCGTAAAAACAGAGACAAATTAGACAAGGTAAAGCCAGCAACAATTAATAGAGAAGTTGGTATAATGAGAAGGATGTTTGCATTGGCTATCAAAGAAGGACTTACGGACTATAACCCTTGTTTAGCTGCAAATATTAAACCGTTAACGGTTGATAATATAAAAGAGCGTTTTTTGACCACAAAAGAAGAAAAACTATTACTTGGAAATTGTGTAGGGGAAAATGCTTATATCAAGCCCATGGTTATTTGTTCTTTAAGAACAGGAATGCGGGTTGGTGAGATTTTGAGTTTAAAATGGCAGGATAACATTGATTTTAAGAATGCTTGCATCAATTTGTTAAAAACTAAGAATAATAAGGTACGTAAAATCCCTATAGGCAAAGAGCTATTTAGTATTCTTGAAGACCTTTATAATAGTAAAACTTCTGAATTTGTTTTTACAAACCCTAAAACAGGAACAGGTTATTATAGTGTTAAAAAAGCATTTACGAGAGTGTGCAAAGACGCAAAAATAAAAGATTTTACCTTTCACGCTTTACGTCATACAGCAGCAACTAGAATGGTCGCAGCAGGTGTTGATTTGGTTGTAGTGAAGGAAATTCTTGGACACGCTGATCTAAAAACAACACAGAGGTACGCACATCCAGTCCCAGAAAGAAAGTTGAAAGCAATAGAAGCTCTTGAGAATTACTCAGATTGATGCAGTTTTTCTGAGTTTATAAAAGTGGTGGGTCGTCGAAAGTAGTCGAAAATAGATGATAAAAAGTATATGTACAAAGCATATGCTTTTATTTTGAGAAAATATTTAACAGATCGGATTTATAAATTCAATATAAAACTATTGTGGATAATTCCTGAATTTTACTGAGTTTCTAAAATCATAAGGTCGTCGAGAAATAGTCGAAGCGAAAAAATAAGAATCAAAAAAATTAAACATCAAATACTATAAAAGAGCCACTAATAGTGACTCTTTTATGGAGCGGGAGACGAGGCTCGAACTCGCGACCCCTTCCTTGGCAAGGAAGTGTTCTACCACTGAACTACTCCCGCATCCGTTCTTGTTCCCTTATTATACATGGCAAATTTATTTTTTCAAGTATATTTTTTAAAATAATCTAAAGCTATTTTTTTATATCTGGCTTTGTCCTACAAAATAGTACTCAAACCCCATTTCTTCAAGTTTTTTAGGGTCATATTGATTTCTGCCATCGAATATTATGGGCGTTTTTAGTTTTTCTTTTAGTATTTTGAAATCCGGGTTTCTAAATTCATTCCATTCAGTAGCTAAAATCAGCGCATCGGTTCCATCCAGTGCATCATAGCTTGTTTTTGCATATTTGATTTTGTCTTTAAAGATACACTCTGCCGTCGGTATTGCTTTTGGGTCGAACGCGGTTATTTTTGCACCCAATTTTAAAAGTCCTTCAATTATTGTTATCGCTGGAGCTTCTCTCATGTCGTTAGTTCTGGGCTTAAAAGCAAGACCCCAAAGGGCAAAATGTTTATTAGATAAGTCTTTTCCAAATTTATTGGTAATTTTTTGTATAAATATTTCTCTTTGTTTTTTATTTATTTCATCTGTGGCTTTTAATAAATTGCATTCGTATTCTTTTTCCTTTGAAATGTGAATAAGAGCCTGAACATCTTTTGGGAAGCAGCTGCCTCCGTAGCCTAAACCCGGGAATAAAAATTTGCTTCCTATCCTCTGGTCGGAACACATACCTTTTCTAACCATTTCTACGTTTGCACCTACTTTTTCGCAGATGTTTGCTATTTCGTTGGCGTATGATATCTTAACCGCAAGAAAAGCATTTGCAGCATATTTAGTCATTTCTGCAGATTTGACGTCCATTGTAATTACAGGGTTTCCTGTTCTGACAAACGGAGCGTAGATTTCTTGCATTATTTTGGTTGCTCTTTCTGAATCGGAACCTATTATGACTCTGTCCGGCTTCATAAAATCTTCAACAGCAGCACCTTGTTTTAAAAACTCAGGATTTGAAACAACATCAAATTCCTGGTTTGTTATTTCTTTGATTATCTTAGTAAGGCTTTCTCCTGTTCCGACAGGAACGGTTGACTTGTTTACTATCACTTTGTAGCCGTTTATTGCTTTTGCAACTGCTTTTGCAACTTCATTTACGGCACTAAGGTCTGCATGTCCATTCCCATTTTGAGGTGTGCCTACTGCTATAAAACAGACATCACTCGTTTTTACGGCTTCTTCTAGGTTATCTGTAAAAAACAATCTATTTTCTTTTACGTTAGTTATGATTAAATCTTCGAGACCCGGCTCATAAATAGGGATAATACCCTGTTTTAAGCATTTTAGTTTTTCTAAATTTTTATCAACACAGATTACGCTGTTGCCCATTTCCGCAAGGCAAGTGCCCGCAACTAATCCTACATATCCTGTCCCTATTACGCAAAGTTTCATTATTTGTTATCCTTTAGTCTGCTCTCGAAATATTTTATTGTTTTTAAGATTCCATCTTCCATAGAGGTTGTCGGTTGCCAATTTAATTTTTCTTTTGCAAGGCTTAAATCCGGCCTTCTTTTTGTAGGATCATCTGATGGGAGTGGTTTGTGTATTATTTTTGATTTTGAATCAGTCAGCTTTACTATAACTTTTGCAAAATCAATTATCGGAGTTTCGATGTCGTTGCCGAGATTTACAGGTCCTGTAAAATCTTTTGTATTCATCATTTTTGTCATTCCATCGATTAAGTCGTCTATATAGCAGAAAGAGCGAGTTTGAGAGCCATCACCGTATATCGTTATGTCTTGGTTTTTTAATGCCTGAACTATGAAATTTGATACAACTCTTCCATCGTTTTCAGCCATTCTTGGCCCATACGTGTTAAATATTCTGATGATTTTTGTGTCTACCTTGTTTTGCCTGTGATAATCCATCATAAGGGTTTCCGCTGCACGTTTTCCTTCGTCATAACAGCTTCTTAGTCCTATAGGGTTGACATTTCCCCAATAGTCTTCTTTTTGAGGGTGCACCTCAGGATCTCCGTATACTTCGGAGGTCGAAGCCTGAAGGATTGTAGCTTTACATCTCTTTGCCAGTCCGAGCATGTTTGTTGTGCCCAGAATGGACGTCTTCATTGTTTTTATCGGGTTGTACTGATAATGAATGGGACTTGCTGGACAAGCAAGATTGTATATTTGATCAATTTCAGCATAATATTCTTTTGTTATGTCGTGCCTGACAAGTTCAAAATGGTCATTATCCAGAAGATGTCTAATGTTATCTTTTGATCCGGTGAAAAAGTTGTCCAGACATATTATGTCGTTTCCTTCAGAAAGTAATTTTTCGCAAAGGTGGCTTCCTATAAACCCGGCACCGCCTGTTATCAATATTCTTTTCATTTTATCCTCGTCAGACTTTTAGGAGTGTTTGTAATTAATAATTAAATTACGTGAATTTATTTTCTATTTTAGTATAATAGATAGAAAAAAGGAACAACAAATGATTTTAGTCACTGGTGGTGCTGGATATATTGGTTCTCATGCGGTTATAAGGCTTTTGGATGATTATCCGCAAGTTTTGATATTTGATAACCTTGAAACAGGTCATCTTGAAACGGTTAAAAGGCTTCAGGCACTTTCTTCGGGTGTAAAGTTTGTTAAGGGTGATTTGAAAAATATAGATGACATCAAAAGTGTTTTTAGTGAACATAAGATTGAGTCGGTTGTCCATTTCGCAGCGAGTTCTTTGGTATCAGAATCAGTTAGAAATCCGCAAAAATATTATTATAACAATGTATTAGGCTCTTTGAATCTGTTCAAGTCTATGATAGAAAATAATGTAATGAGTTTGGTTTTTTCTTCAACTTGTGCTGTCTACGGAAGTCCTCAGTATCTTCCAATAGATGAGAGTCATCCCAGAGTGCCTGTTAATCCATACGGGAGCACAAAATTAACAGTAGAGAATATTCTTATGGATTACGATAAAGCATACGGCTTAAAATCAATAATATTAAGATATTTCAATGTGGCAGGTGCTGATGCTCATTCTAGGGTGGGTGAATGGCACGATGTTGAGACACATTTGATTCCCAATATTTTGAAGTCAGCTTTTCAAGAAGGCAAAAAGTTCAAGATATATGGAGACGATTATGACACCGCTGATGGAACTTGTATCCGTGATTACGTAAACGTTGAAGATTTGGCAATAGCTCATAAATTGGCACTTGATTACTTGAACAAACAAAAAGTTTCAGACGTTTTTAATCTGGGCTCAGGTCTTGGTAATAGTGTAAAAGAAGTTTTCGAAATATCGGAGATTGTATTGGGCAGAAAAATTGACTGTGAAATATCTTCTCGAAGGGTAGGAGATCCAAGCAAGCTTTTTGCGTCTGCCGAAAAGGCTAAAAGCATTTTAGGCTGGAATGCAGAGAAAGATTTGGAATATTCTATCAAAACCGCTTTTGAATGGGAAAAAGTGCTTCAAAATATATTAAATTAAGCCTGTTTAGCGTTATTTGTTTGTTTTGCGATCAGAGGTTTTAAGAACTCATAAGTTCCGACTATTCCAAGCACACTGCTTGTTATCTTGAGGGCATTGGAAAGACCTTTTGGTTTTGAAATCATTCCGCCGATTGTTCCAAGAGCGGTTGCCGCAAAAAAGCTTAAATACCCTTTAAAAATACATCTTGGCAGTGTTACGGTATCGGTTATGTCTTTTGAATTGATAACTTTTGAGTTGATTTTGTCAAAAATATCATCTTGAATCGAAGGCTTTATTTGGGGAACATTTTGTTCCGTTAGTGGCTGTGGTTGTGCCTCTTGAGCCTTAATTTCCGTTTGAGGGATATTTGTTTTTTGTGAAGCAGATATTAAATTTTTAAAATCGTTGGTGTTTATGTTTGAAACAGGTAATGTCATTTTCTTCTCCGTAGCTTTTATTTTTATAATGTTTGAACATATTTTTTTTTGCTATTGAATTTCAAGCCCTTGAGTCGGGATTTATGATATAATTACTCTGGCATTTAAATAGGAAGATGTTTCTTTGGGTTCTTATCAAGATATTATCGCCTTAGTTCAGCCAGATTTGGCCGATTTGGATGAGAATTTATGCAAGATATTAAGCGAGAAAAAAAACGAGCTAACTTCAAAGCTTGAGAAGTATTTGTTTTCAAAGTCTAAAAGGATACGCTCTGTGCTTATATTCTTGCTGGCAAGAGCTATTTTGGATTCTGTTGATGAGAATTCCAAGAAGATTGCTGCTGCGACAGAGCTTATTCATAATGCTACTCTTATTCACGATGATATAATTGATGATTCGGATTTGAGAAGAGGCGAAACTACTATAAATTATGAATTTACAAATGATTTAGCTGTGGTTGCAGGTGACTTTTTGCTCTCTTTATCTTTGGAAGAGCTTATATCTGTTGGGAATGCAGAAGTTATAAAAATATATGCAGCTTCCCTGAGAAGTCTGTGTGAGGGGGAAATAAACCAGTATTTTAGCAGAAATCAGGTGATTTCTATAGAGGAATATATTGAAAAGTCAGAAAGAAAAACGGCAATGCTTTTTAGGGCAGGACTTCTTTCTCTTGATGCTCTTTGGGGAACAAAATATGCGGAAAAAATTTCGAGCTTCGCGACCAATTTTGGTATTGCTTTTCAAATAAGAGACGACTTGATTAATGTTTTGAAAACAGATGAATCAAAACCTGTATATAATGACATCAAAAACGGAATTTATACCGCTCCTGTAATTTATTACCTGCAAGACAAAAACTTATCCCCCCAAGATGTCTCAGAGTCGGTTATACAAGAGCTTAGAATGGGCGATGCCGTCCTGAAGACCAAACAATTAATACAAAAACATGTTAATTTAGCTATTGCTTCTTTAGATTTTCTGCAAGATAATCTCTACAAGCAAAGAATCATAAATCTGTGCGAATACTTATCAGAGGTTGAGTAAAGTGAATATAAATAAAGATAAAATCAAGGCAATATTGCGTGAAACCATAGAAACGATAGTTTTTGTAGTCGTTATGGTCATTGTGATAAGATTTTTCATCGGTGAAATAC
>JAEZLC010000228.1 GCA_023435965.1 Cyanobacteria bacterium OH_CDB_58
GACAACAACCTCAGGCTCAAGTGCCAATTTATTAGCAATAACGGCATTGACCTCCCATAAATTAGGCGAAAGAGCTCTTAAAAAAGGTGATGAAGTTATCACAGTCGCTGCGGGATTTCCAACAACAGTTAATCCTATTGTTCAAAATGGTTTGATCCCGGTTTTTGTGGATGTTGAACTGGGAAATTACAATATTAACATTGATCAAATTGAAGAGGCGATTACTCAAAAAACAAAAGCCATATTTGTGGCTCATACACTGGGGAATGTTTTTGAACTTGATAAGATTGCTGAACTTTGTCAAAAACATAACTTATGGCTGATTGAAGATAGTTGTGATGCTTTAGGGGCGAAGTTTGATAATAAATATGTAGGGACATTCGGGCATATCGGTACTTTTAGTTTTTACCCGGCACACCATATAACAATGGGTGAAGGCGGTGCTCTTTGTACAGATGATGCGAATTTGTACAGAATTATAATGTCGTTTCGTGACTGGGGACGTGATTGCTACTGCAATCCTGGTCAAGATAACAGATGCAAAAAAAGATTTGATATGCAGCTTGGCAATTTGCCTCATGGCTATGATCACAAGTATACATACTCACACCTTGGGTATAATCTTAAAATCTCTGACTGGCAAGCAGCCTGCGGAGTCGCCCAGCTGGATAGAATCCAAGGGTTTATCGAGCAAAGAAACAATAACTTTGATTATTTATACAATGGCTTAAAACAATTTGAAGAATATTTACTCTTGCCTACTCTGTGCGAAAAAGTTACACCTTCTTGGTTTGGTTTCACAATCACAGTCAAGGATGCTGCTCCTTTTAATAAAATTGAACTTGTTAAATTCTTAGAAGAAAACAATATAGGTACAAGACAGTTGTTTGCGGGAAATATGCTTAGACAACCTGCCTACGTTGATAACGATATTGATATCAGAATAAGAAATTCTGAAGTTTTGAGCACAAAACAGCTTACGGAAGAGCATTATGCTATGCTTCCAAATACTGATGTAGTTATGAATTCTACATTCTGGATTGGAGTGTGGCCGGGCCTAACTACTAAGCAGCTTGATTATATAATTTCAAAATTCAGTGAATTTATCGGGAATAAAGCATAAATGAAAGCATCAGATTTTATAATTCAAAAAATAATTGAAGCGGGTTGTAGCAAAATTTATGGTTACATTGGTGGGATGGTAACTCATATTGCTGATAGCATATATCTCAACAAAGAAGTTGATATGATAAATTCTATACATGAACAAGGTGCTGGATTTATGGCAGAGGGGTACTCTAGATTGACTTCTAATCTTGGAGTTGCTATTGCTACATCCGGACCTGGAGCAACTAACCTTTTGACTCCTATTGCTAGCTGTTATTTTGACTCAATACCAGTATTGTTTATAACAGGGCAAGTTAATACATATGAATATAAGAAGTTTTCAAATATCAGACAGTGTGGGTTTCAAGAAACGAACATCGTCGAGATGGCGGCTTCTGTTACTAAATATTCTGTTATAGTTAATTCGATTGATGAATTAAGATATGAGTTGGAAAAATGTATTTATATAGCTCAATCTGGTAGAAAAGGTCCTGTCTTAATTGATATACCGATGGATATCCAAAGGGCAGATGCTGACTTTTCAATAATGAAATCCTTTATTAAAGAAGATAAGAAATCTCAATTTGACTTACATAAAAAAGTAAAAGAATTGAATGAGCTTATCAATTCTTCCAAACGCCCAGTTGTATTAATTGGTGGAGGAGTGAGACTATCGGGTTCTACGAATGAACTAAAAAAATATTGTAAAAAGACGAATATACCAATTGTGTATTCTTTAATGGGGATGGATGCTATTTCTTCTGAGTACGAATATAATTTAGGATTAATAGGTGCTTATGGTAATCGATATGCCAATTATACTTTAGCTAACGCGGATTTGATTTTGGTGTTAGGCTCAAGGCTAGATTTAAGGCAAATAGGAGCAAATTCTAACACGTTTGCAAGAGAAGCTAAAGTCATTCAAGTAGATATAGATGAAAATGAGCTAAATTGTGATAATCTAAAAAAAATCACTATAAAATCTGATGTCAAGGCCATATTGCAGGCACTAAATGATTCTGAATGCAATTTGAATATTTTAGATTGGCAAAAAAAGGTATTGGAATGGAAATTGAAGTACCCATCTGTCAAAGATATAAATGGTAATCTGTTAATTCCTAATATGATAATCTCAGAAGTTTTTAATAACATGAAAAAAACGGATGTTGTAGCTGTTGATGTTGGTCAAAATCAGATGTGGGTTGCACAATCAGCCAATATTAAAGAAGGGCAGAGGATATTTTTCTCTGGTGGTCTAGGATCTATGGGTTTTGCGTTACCTTGTGCCATTGGCTCTTCCTCGGCAACTGAGCAACGCTCAATCGTAATCTCTGGAGATGGTGGTTTTCAGATGAATATTCAAGAACTGGAAATAATTAAGAGAAGAAATCTACCAGTAAAAATTATCGTATTGAATAATAACAGTTTAGGTATGGTAAGACAATTTCAAGAGATCTATTTCGAAGGAAGGTTACAATCAACAGTTGTTGATTATTCTGCTCCAGATTTTTCAAAGATTGCCAAAGCGTACGAAATAAAAGCAAATAGTATCTGTTCAACAGAACTTACTTCTGAAATAATAAAAGACTTTTTAAATACTGACGAGCCTGAATTATTAAATATTCATTTAGATCAAAATTCGGATTTACAGCCTAAATTGTTATTTGGAAGTCCAATTGAAGACATGTATCCATTCTTAGACAGGAAAGAGTTTTTGGATAATATGATAGTAAAACCATTGGAGCAAGTTGATGGTTAAAAATGTACTATTAACCGGTACAGGCGGGTTCGTTGGAAGTGCTTTACAATTGCATTTTCAAGGCAAGTACAATATTCTTGCACCAAGGAGTTCTCAGCTTAATCTTACTGATTTTGAAGAAGTAAGAAAATACTTCTCACAAAATGAGATAGATTTTGTTGTTCATTGTGCAAATAAAGGCGGTGCTAGGGGTGTTTTAGATGACAGGTCTGTTGTCGAGGATAACTTAAAGATGTTTCATAATCTTAAAAACTGTCTTGGTAAAAAAAGAATGATAACTTTCGGATCAGGTGCTCAATACGAAAAGGCAAGACCATTAAAAAAGGTATCTGAAAAAAGTCTGGGAGAGTTGATTCCTCAAGATCCATACGGTTATTCAAAATATTTACAGGCTCAGGAAGTATTAAAAACAGATAATGTGTTATGCCTCAATATCTTCGGCTCGTATGGCAAAGGTGAGAAAAATAACCGTTTCCCGTCAGATGCCATAACAAAAAATATTCAGAGCGAACCTATTGTAATTAATCAGAATGTAGTTTTCGATTATCTGTATATTGAAGATTTGTGCAAAATAGTTGAATATTTTGTAGAAAATAAGCCGAAAGAAAGAATCATAAATATAACTCCGACACAGAGCATTTCATTGTTAGAGATTGCTCAAATCGTAAATGAGATTAGTGACTTTGAAAGTGAAATCGTCATTAAAAATAGTGAGCTAAATAATGAATATACGGGGGATAACTCTATTTTGTTAAAAGAAATAGAGGGGTTCGAATTTACGTCTTACAAAGAAGGATTAAAGGTTTTGTTTGAGTATTTAAAAGGTGTAAAATCTTTTACTGCAAGTCAGACAAAAATATAAGATATAAATCTATTTAGAGGGAAGAGATAAATGAGTGATGAAAAAATATTAGCGTTTTGCAATGATTATCCAAATCAGCCTGGCGATTCCCTATTAAATGAGTTTTTAAATTATGGTATTAAAGCTGTTCGAGGTAGTGATGCCATAAAGTTAGTAAGAAGTGGTGAAATATTGCCTGAGAATGTATATGTAGCTCAGGAAATTTTGGCACAAGATGCAAAAAACCTTATTAGAATGGGGGCTAAACCGTTTATTTTGACAAGCGGTGAAACCAGTATTTGGGCACCTTTGCTTTTTGATAATTTGAAAAACGAATCAGCAATCTTCAAGTACAGATTGCTTTATGAAGGCTCTTATAAAACTATTGGTGGAGTGAGTGAGTTTAACCATCATTATTATTTTACATCTTTTTCGCAGAAAGAGGAGTTAAAACAAGTTAATCCTTGGAATTCTCGAAAAGATATTGTAATGGTTGTAGCTAACAAATATTGTAGGATAAAATTCCCAACCAGTTCTGATTTCAACAAGTTTATGGTTAGGTTAAAAACTTGTTTTTCAAAGTCTTTTCATAAAGCCTTGAAAAATAATTTGCAAAAAAATAGACTTGAAGCAATTGAGTTTTTTGGGAATTTAAAGAAGCTTGATTTGTATGGTGCTAATTGGAATAAAAAGAAAGATATTCCGAATAAGTATTGGAAAGGGATAAAAGATCTCATCCCCTTTATTTATAAAGGGATGTGCGACGATAAAATTGATGTGATTTCGAAGTATAAATTTTCGCTCGCTTTTGAAAATATGTCTTCAGAAGGTTATGTAACAGAGAAGATTATTGATTGCTTTGTTGCAGGTGTTATTCCTATTTATTGGGGTGCTCCTGATATTGCTAATCTGATTCCTAAAAAATGCTTTATTGATGTTAGAGATTTCGAAAATTACGAAAAATTGGATGAATACATTGCCAACCTGAGCGAAGAAGAAGCTATGGATTATATCAAAAATGGCAGGGATTTTTTGCAATCAGACGAAGGTAAAAAGTATAGCAGAGAATATTTTGTGGAGTTTATCTCAAATTTGTTTCAGAAGGAGATTCAGAAATGATAATTGTTAACATAATGGGTGGTCTAGGCAATCAAATGAGCCAGTATGCGATTGCTAGAAAGCTTTCATTGATATTGGGAGTCGATTTTAAGCTGGACTTGATTACAAATAAATTTTATAAAAAAGACCTAGTTCACACTTATCAATTGAATAATTTTAATGTAGTAGAAAATTGTGCTACAAAAGACGAAATAAACAAGTTTATCAGAAAAGGTAAGTTCTTTTTTAAGCTTGTTAATCAAGTTAAAAGGTCGCTTGGAATGAAGGTAGATAAGAATATTATATACAACAAAAACTGCTACATAGAGCCGATGCCTCAGATGTATAGGGAAGAAATCCTTCGCCTTCAAGATAATACTTATTTAATGGGGTATTTCGCAAGTTTTAAATATATCAATGATATAAGAGATATTATATTAAACGACTTTAGCTTGAAAAATCCTTTGTCTGAAAAAGGGGCTGAAGTTATAGAGCAGATAAGAAATACGAATTCTGTCTCTATCCACTTTAGAAGAGGGGATTTTCTCACTCATCCCGATTTTAAAGATAGGGCTGCCGCTGTGAATTCTGATGAGTATTACTATAAGGCTGTTGAGTATGTTGCTAAAAATGTTGAGAATCCTCATTTTTATATTTTTTCAGATGAGATTGATTATTTGAAGGAAAATTTCAGAATAGAGTACCCGGTAACTTATATGGACTTTAATCCGCCACAAAGAGGTTATGAGGATATGTACCTTATGAGTCAATGTAAAACAAACATATTGTCAGGGATTTCGTCCTTTAGCTGTTGGGCTGCATATTTGAACCAAAATCAAAACAAACTCGTAGTAATTCCACAAGCTTCTGCAAATAATGATTATTATCCGTACCCGCACGTTCAAATCTCTTCAGAGGGAGTTTGTAATGCCGTATAGTGCTCAGGATATAGAAATTTTTATATTAACATACAATAGGGCAAATATGCTTGATGAAACCCTTATGAGTATAAAAAACCAGACTGAGCAAGGTTTTTATGTAAAGGTTTTTGACAACGGAAGCAGTGATAACACAATTGATATTATTAATAAGTATGGTTTTGACTATAAC
>JAEZLC010000230.1 GCA_023435965.1 Cyanobacteria bacterium OH_CDB_58
CAATAAAAGTATGTATCCTCGGTTTTTTGCAAATGCTAATTGCATCAGCGACCTTAATAATGTCCTGCTCAACAGCTCTTGCCAAACCTGATATAACAACATTATCGGGAGCTATTTTTGCCAAATGGTTACAAGCTTCAAAATCCATATCAGAAGCCGCTGAAAAGCCGACTTCCACCCCCTGAACACCCAGCTCAATCAAGTGCTTAAAAATTATTTCTTTTTCCTTTGTGTTCCATGGTTTTTTTAATGACTGGTTACCGTCTCTTAAAGTAATATCGTAGAAAAATGGCTTTTTTGACATAAAATACCTCTTGTTGAGCGTAATGCTATTTTATTGTAAAATAAATCTGTTCAAAATTAAAGAGGCAAGCCATGATTGAAAGATACTCACGAGATGAGATGAAAAAAATTTGGGACTTAAACAGTAAGTTCCAGTACTATTTGGATGTTGAAATTGCAATCTGCAAAGCCTACAACGAACTTGGGCAAATTCCTGACGAAAACTTAAAAGAAATAATTGAAAAAGCTTCATTTACAATTGAAAGAATCGACGAAATCGAAAAGGAAGTAAATCACGACGTAATAGCCTTCTTAACGAACGTAAACGAGAGCGTTGGAAGCTCTTCAAGATATATCCATATGGGAGTTACCAGCTCTGACATAATCGATACGGCTCTTGCCCTTCAAATCAAAGACGCAAGCACAATTATAAATAATGATATTGAAGAAGTCATCAAAACATTAAAAGAAAGAGCAAAAGAACATAAAAAGACAATCTGCATCGGCAGATCCCACGGAGTACATGCTGAACCTATGACATTTGGGGTAAAACTGTGTAACTGGATAGATTTATTTGAAAGAAATCAAAGAAACTTTTTAAAAGCCTGTAAAGAAGCTGAAGTGGGGCAAATCTCTGGTCCCGTAGGAACATACAGCAACATCGATCCTCAAATAGAAGAAATAGCTTGCAAAAGCCTGGGATTAACCCCCGCAAAAATTTCAACTCAAGTCATTGCAAGAGACATCCATGCACAATACCACCAAGCTTTAGCCCTAATAGCCTCTGTTATTGAACAGATAGCGGTTGAGCTAAGACACCTTCAACGAACAGAAGTTCTTGAGGTAGAAGAAGGTTTTTCAAAAGGACAAAAAGGCTCTTCTGCAATGCCGCACAAGAAAAATCCTATCTCTGGCGAAAATCTGTCAGGATTAGCAAGAATAATAAGGGCCAATTCCATAGCGGCACTGGAGAATATAGCACTTTGGCACGAGCGAGACATAAGCCACAGCTCAGCAGAAAGAATCATATTCCCTGACTCCACAATACTAATCGATTACATGCTAAATAGATTAAAAAACACTATAGAAAACCTTGTAATTAATGAAAAAAACATGCTAAAAAATACTACCCTGTATGGCGGGATAGTTTTTTCTCAGAGGGTTTTATTAGAGCTCTGCAACAAAGGTTTGTCAAGAGAAGAAGCTTACAAGCTTGTACAAGAAAATGCCTTACGGGCTTTTAACAGCGTCGAAGGAGATTTTAAAAACAATTTGCTTCAAGATATAAGGATTACAGAACATTTATCAAATAAAGAAATTGAAAACTGCTTTAACGTTCAATACTACCTAAGAAATATTGAACATATTTATAATAACTTTCAAATTTAGTAAAAGGAAATCTTCATGAAAATCAAGATTCTGCTTACAATTACCTTAAACTTTCTCTTGCTATATGTATTTCTCTTATGTATAGATTATGGGATTTTTTCCAACTATCGTATTGATTTTAATAAGAGCCAAGAAAATTCCAATTTTGCAAGAGCACATGGGAATTTTCCTTATTATATGATTTTCGGCTCTAACCACAAAACAGAAGATAGCCATGCTTCTTTTCATATGAACAGATCGTTTAGAGGAAACTATGGCTCCTCTAATGTCGCCCCTTCAATTATTGTTTTTGGATGCTCTTTCGCATATGGATCGTTTATACAAGACAAAGAAACATTCGCGTACAAATTGGCCAACTTAACGAAACGACCAGTATATAATCGTAGCATAGCCGGGTGGGGAATCCAGCATATCTACTTTCTCACGCATAACGAGACGTTCTATGAAGGAATAGAAAAAACACCCGAATATGCCATATACATCTTCATCCCAGACCACATGAGACGAATGAGACTATTGGTTGCCCACCCTTTCAGCAGCGGCCGATACTATAACTTAACGTTAAAAAACCACCAACTTTCTGAACTAAAACCTCCTATATACCTACTTTATTCTTCATACATAGGAAAAGCTATTTGTGAAAAATATACAAGTGTTAAAACATCACCATCAAACATGGAAGAAAATTGGGAGTTGGCAGAAAAAATCCTTGTGGAATCAAGAGAAGCTCTAAAAAAAAGATACCCTCACATTAAATTCGTTATATTAAAGTACTACGGAGTTGATATGAATCCTCTGCCATGGACCGATAATGAAATTTTTTGGGACAGATTAAAAAAAGATGGATTTATAATAGTTGACTCTAGGGACCTGACTGGAACGGTTCTGAATAAAGAAGAAGATCTAGCCCGCGACTACCTGCATCCTAGCGGTAAGGCTTGGGACAAAGTGATTCCTCCTCTTATAAAAAAATTAAAATTATAAAATTTTACATCTGTTTTACCATACATCTAAACAGCTTAACAAAAGGGAGAAAAACCGAATTCAAACAATTTTTGTTGATAATTACTTTTCGTAAGCCTAAACAATTTAACACTCTCAACCTCTGTTGAACAATATTTACTTCAAATTCCTGCCAGAGCTATTTTAAGACAGAATCTTAATTGTTTTTTAAAAAATACCCGTATTTAATATATTAAGAAATTGTTACACAAAACTTAAAAAAGCTTATTTTATTTGGACTTTAAGCATGCTTAAATTTATTGTTTATTTCCATATTATAAATAAACAATTTATGGGTTTTTAAACAATTCATGTGAAAAGTTAGATAAATCTAAGAAAAAAGTGCTTGCGTCAAAATCTTGAACATGTACGATATATATACTGAGCCAAATTAGTCACGAGGTCTAAATGTCAAAAGATGTAATTGAATTTGAAGGAACAATACTAGAATCATTGCCCAACGCAATGTTTAGGGTAGAACTGGAAAACGGACACGAAATATTAGCTCACATATCTGGCAAAATTAGAAAAAACTTCATAAGAATATTGCCAGGAGACAAAGTAAAAGTAGAAATGACACCGTATGACCTTACAAGAGGCCGAATAACATACAGACTTAAGTAAAATAAAGGAAAATACAATGAAAGTCAGAGCATCAGTTAAACCACTTTGCGACAAATGCAAAGTTATTAAAAGAAAAGGCAGAGTAGCAATTATTTGCGAAAACCCAAAACACAAACAGAGACAAGGTTAATTAAATTAAATAAAAGGAGACACAATGGCAAGACTCGCTGGGGTAGATTTACCTCGTAACAAAAGAATGATAATAGCATTAACCTATATTTTCGGTATAGGCCCTACGCGTTCTAAAAACATTTTAGCGGCTTGTGGAATTTCAGAAGATTTAAGATCTGATGATCTTACAGATGATGATATTAAAAAACTAAGAGCTGAGCTAGCTAATTACACTATCGAAGGTGACTTAAGAAGAGAAGTTTCTTTATTCATCAAGAGATTAAGCGAAATCAACTCTTACAGAGGAATGCGTCACAGACGTAACCTTCCTGCAAGAGGTCAAAGAACTAAAACTAACGCTAGAACAAGACGTGGTAAGAAAACAGGACCAGTTTCTAAAAAGAAATAATTAAAGGAGTAATAAAGAACAATGGCTAGACCAGTAAAAACTAAAAAGAAAGAAAAAAAGAATGTTCTACAAGGAATTGTTCACATTCAATCAACCTTTAATAACACAATAGTAACATCAACTGATACACAAGGTAATGCTATTGCTTGGGCATCTGCAGGCGGTTGCGGCTTTAAAGGCGCAAGAAAAGGAACTCCGTTCGCAGCTCAATCAGCAGCAGAAAAAGTTGCTAAACAATCAATCGACCAAGGAATGAAAAAAGTCGAAGTTTATATTAAAGGACCAGGTTCAGGAAGAGAAACAGCAATCAGAGCTATTCAAGCTGCCGGACTTGAAATTACATTAATCAAGGATGTAACGCCAATCCCTCACAACGGATGTCGTCCTCCTAAAAAACGTAGAGTATAACAAATAACGTAAGGAGTCATAAAATTGGCTAGATATACAGGACCTACAAATAAATTATTCCGTAACTACGGTGTAACAGATTTATCTAACAGAAAGCTAGTTTCTTCATTCAGACAGCAAGCTTCAGGTCAGCATGGTGCTGCAAGAAAAAAACTTTCTGATTATGCTATTCACTTAAAAGAAAAACAAAAAATTCGTCTTACTTACTTAGTAAGCGAAAAACAATTCGCAAAATATTACAACGAAGCAGCTAGAAGAAAAGGGGTTACAGGCACTATCCTTCTTCAACTTCTTGAATCTAGACTTGATAACGTAATTTACAGATCAGGTTTTGCTATTACTAGAAAACAATCACGTCAAATCGTTAACCACGGTCACGTTCTTGTAAACGGTAAAAAAGTTGATATTCCATCTTTCTTGGTAAAACCACAAGATGTAATAACAGTTCAAACAAAAAGTTCTGATTACCTTAAAAACGTTATTGAATCGATAGATATGGCGATAGCTCCAGCATGGATGACTATTGATAAAACAACTCAAAAAATCACATTCGACAGAATCCCTGAAAGGGAAGAATTGGATCCTGATTTCAGAGAACAACTTGTAATTGAGTACTACTCTAAGTAATTGTAGGAGATAACTATAATGGAACTAAAAATTAAATGTGTTAATACAACAACAAGCTCTGACGGATCACAATACGGTAAGTTTGTAGTTGAACCTCTAGAAAGAGGTTTTGGTACAACTATCGGTAACTCTCTAAGAAGAGTACTGTTATCGTCTCTTGAAGGTGCCGCTATCACATCTATCAGAATAGAAGGTATAACACACGAATATACATCTATCCCTGGTATCACAGAAGATGTAATCGATATTATGCTAAACCTAAAAGGCTTAATTGTTAAAACAGACAGCAAAGAAGCTCAACACTTAAGATTAGATGTTGACAAACCTGGTCCTGTTTTAGCAAGCGATATCCAATTACCAGCTGGCGTTAAAATCGTTAACCCTGACTGGGTAGTTTGTACAATTGCTGAAGGCGGTAGTATACACGCTGACATCATCGTAGAAACAGGCAAAGGCTACATTACTGCTGATGTTTTAAAAGAAAACAAAGGCGGACTTCCTGTTGATATGTTACCAATTGATGCTTCATTTATGCCAATCAAAAGAGTTAGCTACAATGTAGAAAACACTCGTGTAGGCGATGTTGTTGACTACGACAAGCTAATCCTTGAAATCTGGTCAAACGGAAGTTTGGATGTAAGCAACGCTCTAAGCCAAGCTGCTAACCTATTAATTGAACACTTTATGCAAATTGCTTCAATTACAGGACAACCAACGGTTCTTACAACTCAACAAGTTATTGAAGAAGTTGAAGAAGAAGAAGCAGCTCCAAGTCTTACAATCGAAGATCTTGAACTATCAGTTAGAGCATACAACTGCTTAAAACGTGCAAGCATAAACAACTTAAGCGAATTGCTTAAAAAATCTGAGCACGATTTATTAAATATTAAAAACTTCGGTAAAAAATCTTCTGATGAAGTAATTGAAAAATTACATCAGGTTGGCTTAAACCTAATGCCAAACCCAGAAGGTGTTGAATTAGAAGAAGTATAACTCTAAAAGACGAAAACAAAAGGATACAATACAATGAGACACCAATGTAAACGACACAGATTAGGAAGACCTCAAGATCAAAGAAAAGCATTACTTAGATCTTTAGCTACTGAACTATTCTTACATGGCGAAATAAAAACAACTACAGCAAGAGCAAAAGCTTTAAAACCTTATGCTGAAAGAATAATCTCTTTAGCAAAAAAAGGTGACCTTCACTCTAGAAGACTTGCGGCTAGATTTATCTTTGATAAAGAAACTGGAAGCCTTATGGATGGAACAACAGGGGAAGTTTTTGAAGCTCCACTAGAAGGCAAAAAGTTAATGGCACAAACTGTTTTAAGAAAGCTTTTCAGCCAAATCGGCAAAAAGTACGAAAACAGAAACGGTGGATACACTCGTATCTACAACATGCCTCCTAGACGTGGAGATGCTGCTGAAATGTCACTTATTCAATTGGTATAATGCAGAGATTTGCATTAATCATTGAATACATTGGCACAAATTTCGCAGGAAGCCAAAAGCAACCAGACGATACAAACGTCACAAATAATAATTCTAACAAGCCAATCAAGACCATTCAGGGCGAATTAGAAAAAGCAATTAGCACTTTGACAAAACAAAAAATAAAGACAATCTTCTCAGGCAGGACTGATGCCGGGGTTCATTCAAAAGGACAAGTTGTTCATTTTGATACGACTCACAACTGTTTGGACAACCGTTTTTTATATGCATTAAACTGTATGCTTCCAAATGAAATTAGCGTACACTCTCTGGAAAAAAAAGAAAAAAACTTTCATGCCCAGAAAAGTGCAAAATACAGATGGTACAGATATACAATAGTTAACCGAGCTCACAGAAGTGCCTGGGACAAAGAATGTCTTTTTATAAAAGATGAATTAAACATTCAAAGAATGAATGATTCATTACGCTTTATAACTGGGGAACACGATTTTTCCTCATTTAAAAAAGCAAACACAGAAAACCCTGCAAAAATCTGCAATGTGTTTGAAGCAAAATGCTTCAAAGATAATGACAAAATCATTATTGACATAGTTGCAAACAGGTTTTTATACAACATGGTAAGATCAATTGTTGGAACTCTCCTTTTAATTGAAAGAAAATCTTTAGCCCCCGAAACACTTAAAGAGATTCTAGAAGCAAAGGACAGAAGCAAAGCAGGTCCTACCGCAAGTCCTTGCGGATTGACTCTTATGAAAGTATTTTATGAAGAACAAGAAATATGGAGATAGCTTATGAAAACTTATTCAGCTAAACCTCTAGAAGTTGAAAGAAAGTGGTATTTAATAGACGCTGAAGGTAAAACTTTGGGTAGATTAGCTACACTTGTTGCGAACCTTCTAAGAGGCAAGCACAAACCCCAATACACTCCGCATATAGATACTGGTGACTTTGTCATCATAATCAATGCAGAAAAAATCCAAGTTACCGGAAAAAAAGAAACTGATAAAAAATATTATAGACACTCAGGATTTCCTGGTGGTTTAAAAGTGACTTCTTTTAAAGAATTGATGGAAAAAGACCCAAGAAAAGCAATCGAAAAAGCTGTTAAAGGAATGCTTCCACACAATACTTTGGGACAAGAACAGTTTAACAAATTAAAAGTTTATGCCGGCAGCGAACATCCGCATGAAGCACAAAAACCTGTTTTATTTGATGAAATGGAGGCTAAGTAATGGCTACTAATAAAGAAGTAATGGCAACAGGAAGAAGAAAAACCTCTATTGCAGTTGTAAAATTAGTAAAAGGCAAAGGCAGAGTTTTTATCAACGGTAAAACATTGGCTGCTTACTTTGGAAACAGACCCGCTTTAGAAATGATGATCTTTAGACCATTAGCTCTAACAGACAACCAAGAAAACTTTGATGTAAGAATCAAAGCAGTTGGTGGTGGTGTTTCATCTCAAGCAGGAGCTATCAAACATGCTATTTCTAGAGCTCTATTAAAGTACAGTGAAGAACTAAAACCTGTATTAAAAGCTGAAGGGTTATTAACTCGTGACGCAAGAGTAAAAGAACGTAAAAAATACGGCCGTAAAAAAGCTAGAAAAAAATTCCAATTCTCAAAACGTTAATATTCGTTTTTTTGGAAATTCAAATATATATTTTTCAAACCCTCTTTACAACAAAAAGAGGGTTTTTTAATGTTAATTTTGTTGTACAAATTAAAGTAAGAATGTATAATTAGAACGGAAGAATAGAAGAAGGTTTATTATGACAACTTTAACAGAAAAAGAAGGTTTAATAACTCAAATTATCGGACCGGTTATTGACGTTGAATTTAAGGCTGGCGAACTGCCAAAAATTTATGATGCGTTAAACATTTATTTTGAAGACGGACGCAAAGTCGTCGCTGAAGTTCAACAACAACTGGGAGAAAACCGCATAAGATCAGTTGCTATGTCATCAACTGACGGTCTTAAAAGAGGAATGAAAGTTGTCAACACAGGAGACTCTATAAGAATTCCCGTTGGAAAACCAATTTTGGGAAGAATATTAAACGTTCTCGGCGAAGCTGTTGATAACGCGGGAGAAATTAACCCTGAAGCATATTTACCAATTCACAGGGAAGCGCCAAAACTAGTCGACCAAAACACAGAAATCGAAATCCTTGAAACAGGTATTAAAGCAATTGACCTTCTTCAACCATATCAAAAGGGTGGAAAAATCGGTCTCTTCGGAGGTGCCGGTGTAGGAAAAACCGTTCTGATTATGGAATTAATCCACAACATTGCTCAAGAACACTCTGGTGTATCTGTATTCGGCGGTGTTGGAGAAAGAACCCGTGAAGGTAACGACCTTTGGAACGAAATGAAAGAATCCGGCGTAATCGATAAAGTTGCACTTATATACGGACAAATGAATGAACCTCCTGGAGCAAGGATGAGAGTTGGCCTTTCTGCTCTTACCGCTGCAGAATATTTCAGAGATTATTCAAAACAAGACGTACTATTGTTTATAGACAATATCTTCAGATTTGTTCAGGCAGGTTCTGAAGTATCAGCACTCCTAGGAAGGATGCCTTCTGCCGTAGGTTATCAACCAACTTTGGCAAATGAAATGGGCGAATTACAAGAGAGAATTACCTCAACAAAAGATGGTTCAATCACTTCTGTTCAGGCGATTTATGTACCTGCGGATGACTTAACCGATCCGGCTCCTGCTACGACATTCTCTCACTTAGATGCGTCCACTGTATTATCAAGACAAATAGCTTCTTTGGGAATATATCCGGCAGTAGATCCTCTAGCATCTAACAGTAGAGTTCTTGATCCTCTTGTCATTGGGGAAGAACACTACAACACAGCAAGAAAAGTATTAGAAATTCTTCAGAAATACAAAGAACTGCAAGATATCATCGCAATCCTTGGTATGGACGAGCTTTCAGAAGAAGATAAAGAAGTTGTAACAAGAGCAAGAAAAATCCAAAAATTCTTATCTCAACCATTCTTCGTGGCTGAACAATTCTCTGGTATCGCAGGCAAATATGTAAAACTTGAAGATACAATCAAGGGCTTCCAAGGCATTATCGAGGGCAAATACGACCATATAAACGAACAAGCTTTTTATATGGTGGGAACAATTGAAGAAGCATTGCAAAAAGCTGAAGAAATGAAATAGGTTACAAATGTCAGAGAAAAAAATCCACTTTAAAATAATTACCCA
>JAEZLC010000001.1 GCA_023435965.1 Cyanobacteria bacterium OH_CDB_58
GCGGTAAAACAACTCAATGAATTTTCCGGAAAAAGCAAAGACATAGATTCGGTAGAATAAAAATAAATTTTTTAAATCCCTTATTATACAAAGAATAAGGGATTTTTTTATTTAAACATTCAAGATATTATATTCTTAGACGATATCTAACATGGAAAAAGTTTCGTCTGACAGCAATTTAAAGGTTACCTTAGAATTATGTATCCCCATGAAACAGAACTAGAAGATATTGATTTAAAAAAAGTTGGGTTAGAGCTTATGTTTTTAACCCCAGAAAAGTGCACCCATGAGGAAGGCATTTCTGCTGTTGAGCTTTCTAAATTGTTGGGAATGCCATCTGATACCGTTAAAAAGAAATTAAAAATACTTTTAGACAGAAACATTGTGAGAGCATACGGTATTAATCCAAAATATTGGAAATTTGATGAATATAATTTTCAAAGGATGGATGAAGATGATGATGTGTTCAAATTGCTTTGCAGTTTTGACGATGTAGACTTTGATAGATTTTTTCAATATTAACCACAAACTAATGAAATTTTTAAAAAAATATGTCATAATCAAATTAACTCTATATGGATTCTATTTTGTTCCTTCAATTTTTACTATTGGGAGAGCTAACTCTAATAACATTGAAGTATACCCGCCATAGTAGCAGGAAACGGATAAGTTAAGGCGCTCACCCACCTGCGAGACCCGCAGGCAACAAAATACATCTGTATAGAGCTTCTTTTATTTTTGGATTTCTTCATAAAGAGTTGGTGCCTCCTGAACAGAAACATTACCCTGCGGCACTCTTAAAACCTTGACTATAATGTCTTTATTCGCCTGAGCAATGATTATTTCGTCACCCTCTTTAAGCTGCTTAGACGGCTTTGCAACATTACCGTTAACATAAATTCTGCCTTGCTCCGATACCTCGTTGGCAACCGTTCTTCTTTTTATCAATCTTGATACTTTTAAAAATTTATCTAATCTCATTTTTGTTATTTTTTTACCCAATTTTTATAGTCAAACTTTAAATCTCTAATTTCAATACCTAACTCTTTTGCTTTTTCTCTGATTAATTCCAACAAAGAAGTTTTTGAAAGGAATAATTCATTAGCGATAAAAGAATTTGCACAAGAAATGACTAACACCTCTTTTTGGTTTATTTCAAAAGGCTTTGTGACCGCAGATATTTTTTTGCCAACCATCTCTTCCCAATGATCAAAAAAGATTTGCTTATTCGCCTCAAGAGAAGAGTCATGGCTAAAATCAAATTGGCCCATGATTTCTTTAATAGATTCAAAGTTTGAATATTTTATTTTTCCCATAGTTTCATTATAAAGTTTTTAACCGTTTTTTAAAACAAATTTTTTATTTACCTATACAAAAATTGTCAAAAATATTATTTAAAACTTCATCCGTAATAACTTCTCCGCTCACTTCGCTCAAGTATAGGAGTGCTGTTTTAATGTCTATCGAAATTAAATCTTGTATCTCTTCATTGTTAACACCAATTAGTGCTTGCAACAAAGCTTCCTTGGATTTTTCAAGACATTCTTGCTGCCGCTGATTGGTAATAAATTCAGATTCTTCGTCTGTTTTATCGATAACCAACTGTTTTATTTCTTTTTTCAGCTCTTCAATATTTTTGCCTGTAGTGTTGGAGATGCAAAAACAATCAGATAATTTTTCCTCTGCCAGATCAATTTTTGAAGCAACTTTTATAAACGGTTTATTTTGAACCAAATCAAAGATTTCTTTATCCTGCGGTAAAAAACCTTCACTTGCATCGAACAAGAATAAAACAATATCGGATTCTTCTATGCATTTTTTTGAAAAATCAATTCCAATCGATTCAACCTTCTCAACCCCTTCATTATCTCTTATGCCCGCTGTATCAATAAGTGTAGCCGCAATTCCATCTATATCTAAAGTTTCATGTATAACATCTCTGGTCGTTCCAGCAATATCTGTTACTATTGCTCTTTCTAGGTTTAACAAAGAATTAAACAAGGAAGATTTTCCCACATTGGGACGACCTATTATTGCTATTTTTATCCCTTGTCTCAAGATGTTGGACGATTTTGAGAAGCTTAAAATTCTATTTATTTCTTTTACTATTTTTTCAATTTTATTTTTTAATTCTTCATATTGTGGCTCTGCAACATCTTCAGGAAAATCAACTGCAGCAATAATTAGCGAGTATAGCTCAAATAACTCATCTTTAATCCTCTTAATTTCTTGAGAAAGCTTACCTGATAGGTTTTTTGCACTTTTTACAGCAAAATCAACCGTTTTTGCATTAATTAGATCTAAGATAGCCTCTGCTTGAGATAGGTCCATTTTTTGATTTAAAAAAGCTCTTTTTGTAAATTCACCTTTTTCCGCAAGCCTTGCTCCATTGACAAGAGTTAACTCCAGAATTTTTTTAACGATATTAACGCCGCCATGGCACTGAAATTCGACAACATTTTCTCCTGTAAAACTTTTAGGGGTTTCAAAAGCTAAAACAACAACCTCATCAATCAGTTTTTCTTCATCTAAAACCCACCCATGGTGTATTTTACCTGGAATCAACTTTTTAGCTGAAAACATTTTTTCTGCGATTTTAAAGGAATTTTCTCCAGAAATCCTAATTATTCCAACACCACCTGCGCCTAACGGAGTGGCTATTGCACTAATTGTATCCATTTCATATCTTATACTCATAGAACAATAATATAACAATAATCAAAAGTTTACAAAAGCTGACGCCAAAAGACGCCAGCCCTTGTTTTCGGTTTTAAACAAACTTCGCCAAAGTAGCGAGATAATTCGTTAATTGACTTAAGTTTACAGAATTGTTGTTTGAGGATTGATTCTTGTTACCAGAAGAAAAAGAATCGGCAAGGTAATCATTGCTCAAAGACAAATTTGACTGATTAAGCTTGGATGCATTAAGCATATTCTGAAACGATTGATTTTGATAATTTGTTAAAAAGTTCAAATAATCATATTGCTTTTGAATCTCATTATTTTCAATTTCCGTTCGTTTTGCCTGGATATCCTGGGATAATGCACTTACTGCCTTTGCCCTGCTTGATTCTATTCCTTTTAAAGAGTCAAGAAATATTGAGTTATCAAAGTTGCCAAACCTCGAGGCAACGTCATTTTCTAAACTGGTAATCATTGGGGTATAAACTTGATTAATAGAGTCAATACCCTGTCTTGTATATGCCTCTACTTGAGAGTCCATTTTTGCTATGGTCTCTGGTAAAAATGTATTTATTTTTGGTACAGAGGAAAGTAATGACTCTTGAATGTGCTTATTTAAAGCTTCTTCTTCAGGAGAATAATAGTAATTCGAGTAAATCGTATTT
>JAEZLC010000002.1 GCA_023435965.1 Cyanobacteria bacterium OH_CDB_58
AAGTAATATGGGCACAGTTATTAACTCTTCAGATTCTTCTACAAATGGTAGTATTTTTTTGTAGTTATCCCTACCCAAATATTTCTCGACCTCAATTTTATCTGGTAAAGACAAATACAATCTTATAAACTTGCTTGAAACAAGTTTTGAAGCATCTTCTCGTGAAGAAAGAATTATTCTAGCTTTTCTATAACTCAATCCTCGATCATTCTTAAGAGAAGAAAGAATATCATTTTTATTTTTTGCTTGATCTAAACCATCAATTAAAAGAATAACATTTGAAAAATCTTCATTTATTAGTCCTTTTTCGAATAAAATATTATAACGGGTTTCATTTTTGATAATATTTAACAAATTTTCGTTAGTTTTATTTAAATATTTTGCTGTAATAAAAATAGGAACATAACGAATATAGGTTCTGTTATTATTAATATTTGAAATAAGTAGGCTTAGAATTTGTATTTCCAAATATTTAAGAAAAGTGGTCTTCCCTACACCAGAAGAATTAACAACAATATAATCATCCTGCGTTTTTAATATTTCTAATAACGATATTGGCTCTAAAACTGCTTTAATTATTCTTATTTTTCTTTTAGAAGACTCTTTATCTATCCATTTTACCGATTCATCTTTATTTTCAAATTCTCTTTCTCTTTCTATATTTATCTTTAGGTTCATGTTGTATTGATTTTCTAATAACCCTGCAAAAAAATTGTGTTTTTTATCAGCAATTATATCCGACAATATACTAGAAACTTCGCCATATTGAACACCTAGCCATAATTTATTTTTTCTATGACCCAAATCATTAAAATAAGAAAGAATCGTACTTGCCGATATTGCAAAAGTGTTATTCACTTCTGCCCTTCTAAGAGTGACCATTCCACAAATGCAGCCAGTTCTTATATTCAGTATTGGTGATCCACTATTCCCTGGTAAAACATTTTCCCCTGTCAACTTTAATAGTGATAATTCCCCCCCTGTGTAATCAACAAAATTCAAATAAAGAGACTCGCCTTTGGTGTATTTAGATGTTGGATAACCAAAAACAAATAATTTGTCCCCAGGCAAAACTTCTGGATTAAAGTTAACGAATTCATCTTTTTCTTTTTTTTCGGATAATTCTAAAAGGGCTAAATCAGGATTAACTTGTTCATTTTTAGTAAATATTCTTTTTATAGTCTTTACTTTTTCGATATGAGCTTGGCCATTTTTATACCAAATAATTTTACAAGACGAATTTTCCAAATTTTCAATAACATGATTACATGTTAGAATATGTTTTCTACTAACAAAAAAACCAGTTCCAAGATTATTATCATCTATTTTGCATATATTTACGGTACATAGCTTTAGAAATTCATTTAAATTTTGATTATACATAATTCAATTTTATTTATTTTCCCACTCTAGTGAAATTTTTAAATTTGCTTCAGCATTTCCAGAAACAATCAACGCAGAAATATTATTAGAATTATCCACACCAATATTTAGACCGAATTCAACAGTTGCTTTAGTTGGTTTTACTTTTGATATGGTAGTATTTAAACTAGATGCAAAAGCTTCGATTGAATCACAAACTTTGTTAAAATCCTTTATACTTGGTATTGCACCAACTCTTTCCTCAACAGGATATTCATTCTTCACTAATTCCCCCAATTTAGTGGCTTGAATTTTTATTTCTTTTTCATTATCTAGCCCAATTGTAATCACCTTAGATTCACTCATACTCATTTCAAATTCTCCAAATCATGTTAATATACCCATATTACATCTAATTCTGAAAAAATGAAAACTTGAAAATTAGTGTAATATTGAATAAATAAATTTATTTAAATAAAAACATATATTTTAATTTATTTTTTATACAAACACAAAGCTAAATACAACCGTTTTCATTTCATAGATGACTAAACTTTAAATGGTCGTTTTAATTATAATTTAATTAGTTCTTTATATTTTTTCAAAAAGTAAATAACGTATTAAGCTGCTTCTGAGTTATATACGTATGCAAAGACTTCATTAGCTTTTTCTTCTATTTCATCTTGCGAATAGCATTCTGGCAAACCTTTATTTTCATCCCATAGGAAGTCTTTAATTAATACCTTAAGCTTATCTCTTGTTGTTTGTTTTTCTCTAAAGTTGTCAATTTTTTGTATTTCAGTTTTGATGATATCCAAAAGTTCGTTTGCAACTTTCTTCAGTTTATCTATATCAGATTTTGTTAATTCGGGTTTAAGAAGCAAGTCAAACATCGCAAGTGCTTGTTGATCTTTTAATCCTTCTTTTACTGCACGTTTTTCTTCTTCATCTAATGATTTTGAGTATTTCATCAGGGCTTCAAATGTTCTTTCTATCGTTACCCTGTCTTTTTCACTGTTGTATTCAGAAACAATTTGTTCATAATGTCTTTGGAAATCAGCTCTTAAAGGATTTTCTATAACCATTCTATTTAATTTCTTTTCAATTACATCTTTTAAACTTTGAACAACTGTATTTTTCCGTGTACATTTTTCGAATTCTTTTCTA
>JAEZLC010000163.1 GCA_023435965.1 Cyanobacteria bacterium OH_CDB_58
ATATAAACATATATAATTAGATAAATTTATTCGCTTGTACAAATAATTGGGAGCTATTGTTGCCTGTTCTTGTACAAATTAATCAAAATCCCTGATTATGAAAATAATCACATCAACGTAAGAAAGAGAGTAAAAGTACGTGGTAGATAATCGCTCAGCAGGCGTGTTTGGAATTGGTGGTGCCCTGAACTTTAAAAGTGGGGACATCTCAGGGACTGCTGCGAAAACATCGGATGATAAAATGGGACAAGGAACAGAATATTTTGCCACTGAACAGGCAGAAGAATCGGAAAACTTCCAACAAAACCCATACACCGACAGAAGTGCTCAATTAAGAGCCACTTTAAATTCTCTTGCATTAATGAACGTTGCAGGGGTTATTAAAAGGAATAAGCGTCCCAGAATTTTAGACGAAGCAGATGAAAAAAGAGAAAAGGACGAAAAAGAGAAGTCAGACTCTGAAAAAGATTAGATCGCTCCTTTACGTATTTGCATAATGCATTACTATAAATTAAAATTATTATAGTAAAATTTTGCATGTTAATTTGTGCAGGTAAGGAGATGGATATGAAAAAGAAATTACTTAACTTGCTTTTGGCAATCTTGTTTTCTTCTTTCGGACTTACTCAGGCATTTGCTATTGAGTATTCCGACTTAAGTAAAGAACACTGGGCCTATAAGCAAATTCAAGAACTTACAGATGAAAACATCCTGGTAGGCTACCCGGACGTGACCTTTCACCCCGATGAAAAAGTTACAAGAGCAGAATTTGCAACTATGGTGATTAAATCTGTCGGTCAAGAAAATGCTGAGATAAAAGAAACAATAAATTTCAACGACATAGATAAAGATTTCTGGGCTTGGGATATGATCCAGCGAGCGGTTACTTTCGACATAATAAAAAAGTCTCCGGATAATGCTTTTCACCCACAAGCTGACGTAACAAGGGCTCAAGCTTTGACTTTTGTTGTAAACGCACTTGATACGGGCAACATCACAGAAGCACAGGCAAGAGCGGCTCTGGCATCCGCCTATGACGACCACAAATTCATCCCGGAATGGGTGATTTATACGGCAGGAAAAGCTGAAGTACTTGGAATTGTCGTTAAGGTTCCTAAAAAAGAAAAACTTATGGAAGCAGAAAGACCTGCTACAAGAGCAGAATTAGCGGTATTCCTATACAACCTAAGAGAACAAGTAAAAATAAGAGCCAACGAAAAATTAAAAGAAGCCATGAAGCCCAAAACGGCTGACGGAATCGTTGTTGACAGTGCAATAGTCGACGGCAACATCGCAGTTATCCCCGCAGGAACTGTACTGCCAGTTGTAATGAGAAGTTGCATTTCTTCTCAAAAATCAAAGCTGGGAGAAGTCTTTGTTACCAAAACTCCAAAGAATTTTGTCACAAAAGAAAGATATCTTCTCATAGTTGAAGATACTCCTATTGCTGGCCAGCTGATTGATGTAAAAGTAGCCAGATACTTCATCAGAAACGGCAAATTATGCCTTGAGACAAAAACCATCAAGGTTAATGATAAACAAGTAGCAAGATTTTCGGCTTTGGCAAGAACAGAACTTGTATTCAAAGGCTTCTGGCAAAAGTTCTTCAGAACAGTATTTAAAGGGGCAAAACTAACAGTCAAAGACGGACAAGTTGTAGATATCCAATTGTTAAAACCATTAAAAATAAATCTTTCTAACGGAATGATTTTAGAATAACATTTGATTAACCTATCCTATAAAAAGAAAAAGAGCTGCAAACCAGCTCTTTTTTATTAATATCTGACTATTAGTTACTAGCCGTAGATTCTCTTTCGATACCAAGATCTTCCAATGTTTTTAAGAAGCTTTCTGCCGCTGCTTTCTGGATCTCTGGAGGAACTACTCTTAGCAACTCTACCGTTTTAGAAATAATAGGATCTTTATCATACCAACGGTTAGCATTTACAGGTCTCACCATTTCATAAAATCTGTTTATTGTTTCTTGAGAAACTTTTTCTTCAATTTTTGACAGGAAAAATTCAGCTTGTGACTTTAGTTCTTCCTGATAATTTCTTAACAAGTCAATAACTTCTATCAACACGGGATCATGATCGTACCAACGTTTATACTTGGGACCCATTAAAATTTCCTTTAAAGTTATCTTTTAGTGAATCAGCGTTATCGTTGTATCTGACAACATTCGCTCCTATAGATTTTAATTTCGATTCAAGGAGCTCGTAGCCTCTGTCTATATGATTAAGGCTCTCTATGTGGCTATGACCTTCTGCCATTAATGCAGCAATCACAAGCGAAGCACCAGCTCTTAAATCACTGGCCTTAAGGTTAGCACCCATAAGCTTCTTAACACCTTTTACAAGTGCATGATTTCTTTCCTGATGTATATCTGCACCCATTTTTCTCAACTCTGGAACTTGCATGAATCTGTTTTCGTAAAGACTTTCAGTAATAATACTTACTCCGTCTGCAGTTGCAAGCATTGCCATTGCCAAAGACTGCAAATCAGTAGGGAATCCTGGATATGGCTGGGTGACTATATTCACTGCATTTAATCTTTGTTTACAGCTTACTTCAAGAGTTGTAGGCTCTATAAGCTTGATTGAAGCTCCCATTCTTATTAGTTTTGACGTATAAAAAGTCAAATGATTTGGGAATACATTTCTGATGATACCTTTGCCTCTTGTTGCAATGAACGCAGACATATAAGTGCCAGCTTCAATCCTGTCTGGAATTGTTGTGTATTCTATTGGCCTTAGGTCTTCAAGTTTTACACCGTTGATTACTATCTCAGAGGTACCTGCACCAGAAACATCAGCTCCCATTGTGTTTAAGAAATTGGCAAGATCAATTATTTCAGGTTCTTGAGCTGCATTCTGTATTCTTGTTGAACCGTTGGCTAAAACAGCAGCCAACATAAGATTTTCTGTAGCACCTACTGACGGTATATCAAGATAGATATCAGCACCATTAAGCTTTGAAGCTTTTGCATGAACATAACCGCTTTCGATTTTTATTGTTGCACCAAGTGCTTCAAGACCTTTTATGTGAAAATCAACTCTTCTTTCTCCGATTGCACAACCACCGGGTAATGCAACTATAGCCTCTTTGCATCTTGAAACAAGAGCTCCTAAGACGATAAAAGATGCTCTCATCTGACTAACAAGCTCATACTTTGCAGTAATGTTGGTTATGTCTGAAGCATCTATAGTAACTGACTTTGAAACTTTATCATATTTTGTTTTTGCACCAAGCTGCTCAAGAACGTTAAGCATTATTGTAACATCTGTCAACTCAGGTACGTTGTATATCTTACTCTCGCCCTTAGCAAGAAGAGCTGCTGCCATAAGCTTTAAAACTGCATTCTTTGCTCCGCTTACAGAAACTTCACCCTTTAATGGTATTCCACCTTTTATTTTAAGCTTTTCAGCCAACTTGCCTCCAAGAAAATTTCAAAAATTGATTGCTAACTAATATAATAATATAACCAAGATTATAATGGGTAAATAGGTTAATTAATGTAAACTACAAATCGCCTTCTACGTAATTAAATAATTTGAGGTTTTTATTTGCATTTATGTTAATCGCATCGATTTGTTGAGGGCGAACTTGTATGGTTTGTTTTTGGTTTTGCTGATTACTTTTCTTGAAAAAGTTAACTTTTTCTATAAACGTATCTTGCACAGGAAGAAGC
>JAEZLC010000243.1 GCA_023435965.1 Cyanobacteria bacterium OH_CDB_58
CTTTATAAATACGGATTCAATCCAATTCTTTCTATAGTTAACTATTGGGAAGAAGATGAAGAAAGCCTGATAAGCAATTTTAAAAAGCTATGCTTAAACATAGGATTTGAAACAGATGATAATAACTTCAATATTTTGCCATATATAAGCAAAGAAAAAAGCGAAAATATTGACGAAATAAATTGCTCAAACCTTGAGATGCTAGACTGTGCAAAAAGCAGAACACTCACTTCCAACGGAATATATAACTGTTTGATGTTAGTTGGCGATCATAGAGGCAGATGCGGAAGTTCATTCCAAGACTACTCAAAAAAGAACTATCTAGAAACTCAAATGTGTAGCCAATGCATTAAAAATAAACAAAGTTTATTCAGTTTAAGGTGGATTTAACACATATTTTTAATATGTTAACAATTGTAAACTCAAATTTCACAAGTTTTATACATATCGCTTAAATACAAGATATTTAAACGATATGTATTTTTTATATACTTTCAAGGGATGAAAAAATTCAAAACTGGCCTTATTCACTTACTATATTTAGCTTACAGGCATTTTCCTCTTAAAAAATTAACTATGCGACCAAAAAAGCAATCCACCCTTTCAAATTGTTTTTATATATGTAAGGTTAGTTCAAAGGTAAATGGTAGGAGAATAGGTTATGTACGCAATTTTTACAATGCGTAAGCTAATGCTAACAAATAGGATCAATCAAATTAACTTTAAGTTAATGCAGTTGTCCCAAAAAACTCAAGATTTAGCAGCTTACGGAGCAAACATTTCAGACGGTATTATTACACCGGAAGAGGCAGCAAATTCACCAGCATCATTATTTAAACGTCAAAGTCTTTATATGACTACGACAATGAATAATTCGATGAATCAAGCAAGTATGGCGACTCAAAACTATATGATGCAGTATAATGCAATGAATCAAGCATCAGGAGGTCAGGTCGCGAATACAATAGACCCAACCGGTACTACATCAATACCAAACCAAGCATTATTAATGAGCTCATATTTCAAGCAAGCAATGGAAGCTGCTGCAAGAAACGAGCAAAAGAAAATTCAAGTTTTAGAAAACGAAATAGATCAACAAAGACTAAAACTAGAAACTCAACTAAAAGCTGCAATGGCGGAGCTAGAAACTGTAGAAAAAGCAGAAGAACAAGGTATAAAATCGAGTGCTCCAAAATACAGCGGAAACTAATAAAATCTCCTAAACTAACAATCTCTCCTACAACCAACAAAAAAGCCCTCTGGGGCTTTTTTGTTGTGTATTAATTAATTAATTGATTATTTATTCATTAGACATTTTTACAGGATAGCCTAATGCTGCAACTTCGCCATACAATGCTTGTGCCTTTTGTCTATTTGCGTATGAACCAACCTGGACAACATAATATCCATTGACTTCTTTTACGAATGGCGAAACATTCAAATTAGAATCTATTAATCTGTTTTGAACAGATATTGCTTGCTCAATATTTGTATAATATCCTATATAAACCTTGGACATTTTAACAGGTGATGCTGCATCTTTTACACTATTGTTAACGTCAGAAGCAGTTGGAACCGGTGGTGCATATTTAGGCTGTTTTATGACTTTTGTCTCTTTTAAAACAACTTCTTCTTGTTTATCTTTTTTATCTCTTACTTTTTCATCGGATTTTACTTCTTCTTTTATATCACTCTGATATGAAGCTTCTTCGCTGAGATCTTTTTCATCAAATCGTTTAGAAACCCCTGGCATGTTATCCTCGAATTGTATCCATTTTAAACGATTATCAACATTGCTTTGCTCTTCTGTAACTTCAGACTCAGCATCTTCTACTACACTTTGCCCATCTCCAATTTCAACATCCACATTTGGAGATAGAGTTTTAATAAGAAAACCAACAATGAACATACTAAGAAAAAAAGTAGTAAAAAACAGATACAACATCTTTCTATTCTTTGATTTTTTTAGATTTTTATTATTTGGATTACTCATTAAAAGACTCCTCTAACTTTACAGGCAGCCTCAGATACACTCTGCATCTCATTCTTATAATTATCCAACAGGTCTTTTGCAAACTTTTTGATATCAGTTATATCCAAATCTGTTTCTAAGCCAGAAGCATTAACTGGGGCACCTTCTGGGTCAATATTAATTCCTAAGTGGATCAATACTGATGTTATTGATTTTGTTGCGATTGAAACAGTAAGTTTTTTGTTATTGAAGAACAGATCATCACCATCTCTTACAATTTTAAGATCCGGCTTGATTGCCTCAATCAATTCTTTTACCATTGCGACAATCATTCTTTGTCTAAGAACACCTTCAACTAATTCGATATTAAAATGTTCAATAATAATATTAAGCATTTTTTTACTATAAATTGGCTCATTATTTATAACGTCTGATAAATCAACCATTTCAGGGAGTTTTACTTCACATTCTCCGATGAATGCAACAGCTGTATCCCCTAATAAGTTAAAATTTTTATAAATCCAGTGTGGAGCCAGTTCACTACCTGTGTATTTTATTTCTTGTTCTATTATCTTCGTGTTCATAGTTTTATTCTCAACTAAAATAGTAAATTTATCAAGTCATGCCTGTTATGGGCTAATAATGCTCTTTTTAATCTATTACAGGATTCACATCCTCCACAATTTTTTTGATCTCTGCCATAACAACTTCTGACTAAATGAAACGGAATTTCTTTTTCTATTCCAATTTTTACTATTTCGTATTTATCATAATCTATCATTGGAGCTATTAGGTTTACTTCTTGATTTACAGAATTACCGAGAGAATAATTAGCAGCTTCAATGAATATTTTGCTGTTATCCTTAAATGTAGCGGCTTCTTCACTATTCGCACCAATAATTATATAATTATATCCATATGCATCTGCAAAACAAGCAGCAATATTTACAAACAATCCATTTCTATTTGGAACCCACACAGCTTTTGCTGTTTTTTCGGCTTTTTCTAAATCATCTAAGTCAGTTATGTCTAAAGAAGGAATTGATTTATCAGCAACAAGGGATGTTTGAGTAATTTCTGCAAGCCAATCTACATTAATTATTTTATGTTCTAGTCCGTAATACTCCGCTATTTTTTTTGAAGCCTCTGCTTCAGATTCAAAAGCTTTCTGACCGTAATTAAAAGTAAGAGCTAATGACACGTTGTACTCATCTTTTAAGTAAGCCAAACTTACAACTGAATCCAGACCGCCTGAAAGTAAAACTATCGATTTATTCATCTGTTTCTTCCCCATCTTCTAGGACTTCATCCAATAATGCCCTTGCTTCTACTAATGCATATTCGCTTGAATCACAGTTTTCGATAATATCAAATATAATTTCTTCACCTTCCAGGTTATATAAGGCGATTACGGCATTTTTAACAACTTCTTGATCACCGTCATTAAGCATGCTTTTAATTAAACCAACAACTCTTGAATCTTCTATATTCATAAGTGCTTCTATTGCGTTGATTCTAACTTGGGCTGA
>JAEZLC010000003.1 GCA_023435965.1 Cyanobacteria bacterium OH_CDB_58
TGCCTTGAAAAAGCCGACTGAAAAGATATAATTAAGATACAGTTTAGGAACAGTTCATACGAGCTGAGATTAAAAATTTTGGGGAAATAAAATATATTATATTTGGAGGAGTAATCGTGCTAAGAAGCAGAGATATGGGGAGAGCTATAGCTGTTAGACGTTGGACTAATACAGCATTAGAATGTTACAAAAGAGGATGCATGTGCGAAGGTTGTTTTTATTCTGATTTCTTTAACGGAACATCTCAACGTTGCCAAATGAAAGCATCAGTACTTGAACTTGTCAGAGTACTTGGAAAGCCGGATGTAGAAATCCAACAAGTATTGCTAGATTAACCAAAACAATTCCAACTTAACTACTAGTATTGTCGATTTTTACTTCTATTGAAATATTTTAATAGATTAACGACCAAACTATAAAGAGCTCTAAACCTTATTATAATTGGTAAACTTACAAATTTTCTGCTTTTAATCACATATGTAGCAAATCCATATGTGATTAAGTTTAATGAATTTAATTGAGATTTGTAGCTGATATAATCCATCAGAAGATGGACATGCGGAGAGACATTTGACTGCTTATTTTTATCAGCATAGACAGCATCTATATCCATTGCTATAGTTTTAACAGAATACGTATCGACCAGAGAAAACCATGCATCTATATCTTTTATTGTATCGTTATATCCTGGAACTATTATATACTTTAGAATTAGATTCCTATCATTACTTTTATTTACAACCGATGAATATTCTTTTATTGTTTTACATACTTCCTGAAATTTATCAACATTTTTAATTTTCTTATAAGTTTCTGATACCCCAGAATCGACAGAAATAACAACAGTAACTAGGCCTTTTTCTATTCCATCTTTAATAGAATTACTCATTATGATTCCGGAAGAATGTATCCTAACTCTTGTTTTTTGATCAATAAAAAGATTTAAAAGTTCATCAAAATTATGCATTAATGTTGGCTCTCCACCCTGAATGGTGACCTCTCCAGAATTTTTAAATAAATCTTTATCAATTAAATCTTTTATGATTGGAAGCACATCATAATATCCAGCAACTGCTCTATGGCTATCGCTACAGTACACACATCTGGAATTACAGAGTTTCATATGCCCAAAAGCAATATATGAAATACAGTTAGTGTCAGAAAACTTGTATTCCTTAAGAGCATAACAACCCTCACAACACTCATTAGTAGATATTTTCTGTTTGGCAACTCTGTTTTTTTTAATTTCAAATAAAGCTTCCCAATCAATCTGCTCACCATTGTAATTAGCAATTAAGATAGGCTTGCCTAATTTGAGTTCTTTACCGTGTTGAATTTCACAATCACACACAGAATTTGGCTCAAAAGCTATTCCATGTTCTAACAATTCACAACCTATAGTATTCACTATAACATTCCTAAACATTGATATAATTGTGTTTTGACGCAATTATATTATATCTTTGTAAGAATCAGGATTATTAAGCAAATCGTAATTGATTTCATTTTCGTTATCAGCAATTACGGCTGCAACAACGGCATCACTCGTAACGTTGACCATTGTTCTAATCATATCTATGATTCTATCGATTGCAAACAAGAACGCAAAACCTTGCACTAATTGATGAGGTGTTAGACCTAAACCATTTAGAACTAAAGCTATTGTTATCAATCCTGCACCTGGGATTCCTGCACATGTACTTGATGCAATTATTGCAAGTACTACGATCTGGATTATTTGAATAGGCTCCAATGTCACCCCGTATGCTTGAGTCAAGAATAAAACAGCGACCGTTTGGAATAATGCAGTAGCATCCATGTTCAATGTAGCTCCTAGAGGAAGAACAAAACTGCATACTTTGTGAGAGATACCTCTTTTTTCGCAGCAGGCAATTGTCAGAGGCAATGTAGCAGAACTGCTTGCAGTACCAAAAGCAACCATCATAGCTTCAGTAATGGCTGTATAGAAAGTTAAGATAGGAACTTTACTGAATATTTTCATTAACAATGGGTAGATTACAAATAACTGTATACCAAAACCTACGACCAAAACCATAAAGTACTTAGAAATACTGCTGAATATTGTTATACCAAAAGAGGAAACTGCAACGGCAGTCAAAGCAAAAATACCTGGAGCAGCCAAATACATAATCCAGTCTGTAACTTTCATTGTCGCAGCAAAAATAGATTCGAAGAACGAAACTACCGGCCTGTTAATCTCTCCCACTTTAGCTAAAGCAATTGCAAACACTAAAACGAAGAAGATAATAGGAATCATATCGCCTTTAGATAATGACTCTAATGGGTTTTGAGGGATTAAATTCAAGAATATGTTTCCGATATTGCCTTTTTGCTCAGCAATTGCATTATGAACCTGTTCCTGTATCTCTACGGCAGAACTTTGTGTGATAAACGATTGTACACCTATTCCGGGCTTAACAGCTAATGCCAAAACAGTACCGATAACAGCAGCCAATACTGTAATAATCCCATAATATAGGATCATTTTTTTACCAAATTTACCAAGCTGTTTATTATCACCAATACTTGAAATTCCTACTATAATAGCACTACACACCAAAGGAATTACAACCATTTGAATCAGTCTTATAAATATTTGCCCGATAAAATTTAACACTTGTAAAAATACATTTAACATTTGGTTCTGAATAACACCATCTGGAGATTGTTGAGAATGGATTATTATCCCAAGAATTATACCTGCGATCAAACCAAAAAAGATGTGGCCATTTCTCTTAATTCCTAGTCCCAGAGCTATCAGGACCTGCATATGTAACTTCATAATATACCTCGTAAATTTATTATTATAATAACAGCGACTATAATTGTACTATTTTTTAAAAAATAAGACAACAATATAAATAGTTGATATTTTTGCGACAACAGTAACATTTTTTTGCCATGTAATATTAAATACATGTAATTTTAAGAACAATTTCACTTTTTTGTAATAGAATTAAGTATTATAATGTTTAACGGGATTTAAAAATGAATTTAAAAAATAATTATTATCACTTTATAGCTATTGGCGGAATCGGGATGAGCGGATTAGCAAAATACCTTCTTGAAAAAGGGATTAAAGTAAGCGGTTCAGATATTCAAGACAGCAAATACTTAAAAAGCTTAAAAGAATTGGGTGCTTGTGTTGTTGTCGGTCACAGCGAACAAAATATCGAAGGAACACCAACTATAATAGCCAGTACAGCGATAAAAGAAGATAATGTTGAACTAAAAAAAGCTAAAGAAATGCAGCTTGAAATTATGCATCGATCTGATCTCTTGCAACTTATCGCAAAGGATTTTTCAGACAACAGTGAAGCTATATTTTTTGGATTTTCGGGGACTCACGGGAAAACGACAACCAGCGGTCTATGCTCCTTTTTACTTGAAAAAGCAGGAAGAAAACCTTCTTACGTCGTTGGTGGTGTTATACCAGAACTTAACGACAATGCAAGATTTGGCTCTGAAGGTTATTTTGTCGCAGAGCTTGACGAATCTGATGGAACAATTCTTAAATATCAGCCGGACATAAACGTTATTAATAATTTAGAAGTCGATCATCTAGACTTTTACAAAGGCGGATTTGACGATTTAATAAAAACCTTTAACACATATTTAGCCAACCTGAAGCCAGACGCAAAAGTTATAATAAATACTGATTGTCAGGGGAATAATGAACTAATAAAACAGAATCCGGGTTATAAATTTATAACTTTCGGCCTGAAAAATGCCGACTACACAGCTCAAGATATTGTTTATGAGAACTTCGGCTCAAAATTTAACATATACAAAGACTCAGAGCTTTTAACACAAATAAAACTATCAGTACCAGGTAAACACAACATTTACAATGCATTGGCGGTATTTGCCGCATTAAATGAAGCCGGCATAGAGCCCGAATCGTTCGTTGAATATTTTTATGACTTTTCTGGGATGGGAAGAAGGTTTCAGCTTTCAGCAGAATTTAACGGTATAAAAATAATTGATGATTATGCTCATCATCCCAGCGAAATATCTACAACTCTTGAGAGTGTTAAAAAAGCCACAGACTCGAGGGTAGTTGCGATATTTCAACCTCACAGATACTCGAGACTTAAAGGACTATGGGCAGAGTTTCTAGGATGCTTTGACAATTGTGACAAATTGATAGTACTGGATGTTTACGCTGCATCTGAAGCACCCTTAAAGGAAGCTGATTCAAAAACGTTCAGTGAAACGATAACTCACCCGGATGTAACACATATTACGGGGAGCATGAATGAAGTCGCAGAAAAATTATTGCCACTTTTAAATCCATCTGATATAGTTTTGACACTGGGTGCAGGAGACATAACAAAACTGGGCTCACTGCTGAATGAGGCTTATAATAAAGTAAATAAGTAAAATGGAAATCAAAGAGAACTACGAATTAAAAAAACACACAACATTTAAAGTTGGCGGAATCGCAAAAAGGGTTTTTTTTCCAGAAAGTGTTGATGAGTTAATAAAAGTCCTTGAAGAAACACAAAATCCAATTCTTCTTGGGAACTGTTCTAATGTTTTAATATCTTCTTTCGAGATAGACAAAGATATAATTATTACTTCAAAAATGAATGAATTTTCATTTGATGGAAAAAAATTATATTGTTTATGCGGAACAAAAGGTCCTCTCTTGTCCAAAGAGTGCCAGAAACAAGGTCTTTCAGGGCTAGAATTTATGATAGGATTCCCTGGAAGTATTGGAGGTATGCTCTATATGAATGCTTCAGCCCATAATCAGGCAATATCAGACTACTTTATTTCTTGCAAAGTATTTGATACTGATACAAAAAAAGTAATTGAGCTAAACAAAGAGGATATGAATTTTGAGTATAGAAAATCGGTTCTATCTGAAAAAAATTATATTATTCTATCCGCTCAATTCGAATTTGAAGAAAAAAAACCTGAAGAAATAAATGCACTAATGCAAAAAAATTTGGATTTCAGAAAACAGCATCAACCTTCTCTGGCACTTCCAAACGTTGGTAGCATTTTTAAAAATCCGACCAACGACTCTGCAGGGAGATTACTAGATTGTGCTGGGGCAAGAGGACTTCTTTCCGGAGGTGCAAAAGTATGGGAAAACCACGCCAATTTTATTGTAAATTTTGACAATGCCACTTCAAAAGATATTTTAAATTTGATGCTAAAAATGTATGATATAGTAGAAGAAAAATACTCTATAAAACTTCATCCTGAAGTTAAATTTATAGCAAGTAAAGACAAAGAAGAAGAGAGAATATGGAAAACACTAACTCAAGAAAATACCCACTAGAAACTAAAATTGCAGTATTGTACGGAGGAATGTCAAACGAGAGAGAAGTCTCACTTCGCTCAGGAAAAAACGTTCATGATGCTCTTTTAAGGCTCGGGTACAAAAACGCAATCTTGATAGATGTAGATAAAGATATCGCAAAAAATCTGGCGGATAATAGCATCGAAGTCGCCTACAACGCACTCCACGGTAAATATGGTGAAGACGGGTGCATACAGGGGATATTAGAACTTTTGGGAATTGAATATACTGGATGTGGTGTATTCTCAAGTGCTGCTTGCATGAACAAAGATCACACAAAAAATATACTAAAAAACTTCGATATTCCATTGATAAACTCAGTTTTGGTAAAACAAAATGACAATGTTGAAGAAAAAGTTAAAGAATTGCAGTATCCGCTTATGCTCAAGCCTGTAAGTGAAGGCTCAAGTATAGGTA
>JAEZLC010000019.1 GCA_023435965.1 Cyanobacteria bacterium OH_CDB_58
GTTAAATTCTCTTGATGGAGTGTGATTGTCTCCAAAATTTATCTGATAATGTTTTGGTGTAATTCTCATCTCTAATGTCCTAATGTCTAGTGCTAGTTCTTTTTTCGATTTAATTTAATTCGGATAAGTATTATAATCAAAAATAAAAAAATAATATATTAACCGTATGGTGATTTCTGTAAAAACACTAACTTATCCCTTTTTTTCTAGCAATATCTTAAAAAACGACGTTTAATAAAAATTAATAATTCTCTTTGGCAAAAAGATTTATGTTGAATTTTTCTTGTGATAATATAAATAGTTAATAGTTTTTAGACAAAGAATAAAGGTGTTTATGCAAATTGAGGATGTAATTAAAGTAGCCAGAGGCGAAGTAAAAGCTGATTTAGTCATAAAAAATGCAAATATTATAAATGTTTTGTCAGAAGAAATTCACAAAGCGGATATTGCAATTGTAGGAGATGTAATTGCAGGTGTCGGCAGTGGGTATGAAGGCGAAAAAGAAATAGATGTGCAAGGTGCTTATATTTCTCCCGGATTTATTGACGGTCACGTTCATATCGAAAGTTCTATGTTAATCCCTTCTGAATTTACAAAAGCAGTAGTGCCGGCAGGAACTACAACCTTGATTATCGATCCTCATGAAATATCAAATGTTCTTGGTTTGCACGGAATAAGCTTTATGAAAGAAGCCGTGAAGGATTTACCGATTGATGTATACACAATGCTTCCATCTTGTGTTCCGGCAACCAGTTCAGAAACTTCAGGTTTTGAGTTGAGTGCATATGATTTGTCACTTTTGATAGATAGCCCTTGGGTTTTAGGTATTGCAGAAATGATGAATTTCCCTGGAGTATTAAACCGAGATAAAGAAGTTATGGCAAAAATAAAGCTTGCTACAGAGAAAAATAAAAGAATAGACGGTCACGCTCCTTTTATTACAGGAAAGGACCTTTGTGCTTATATCGCTTCAGGAATTACGTCTGATCATGAGTGCACAAATCCCGAAGAAGCCATTGAAAAATTAAGACAGGGTATGTATATTATGATTCGTGAAGGCTCAGCGGCTAAAGACTTAGAAGCTCTTATCCCTGTTTTAAAAGAGAAAAATACAAGAAAGTGTATGTTTGTTACAGACGACAGGCATCCGACAGACTTGTTAGAACACATCAATTACATGGTGAGAAAAAGCGTTGCCGCAGGAATAGACCCTATAAAAGTTATTCAAATGGCAAGTCTTAATACGGCAGAATACTTCAAAATTCAAAATCTTGGTGCAATTGCTCCTGGGTATAAGGCTGATATCTTGGTTTTTGATAACCTTGTTGATTTTAAGCCTAAAATGGTATTTAAATCAGGCAATTTGGTTGCCGAAAACGGAACCTTGATTAATAAAGAGGAGAAACCACAACTTCCTTTAATCAGAGGGTCTGTTAACGTAAAGTGGATTGAGTATGAGGACTTTAAGATAAAAGCAAAATCCGAAACGGTTAGAACTATCGAAGTAATACAGAATCAACTGCTTACAAAATCAGCATTGAGTCTTATAAATATAGTCGATGGTTATGCTGAGCCAAACTTAGAAGACGATGTGTTAAAAATTGTAGTTATAGAACGTCATAGAGCTAGTGGTAATGTTGGTAAAGGCTTTGTTAAGGGCTTTGGACTTAAGTCAGGAGCTATAGCCTCAACTGTTGCTCACGATTCTCATAATATGATTATTGTCGGAACAAATGATGAAGACATGTACAAAGCTGCTGTTGAACTTGTTAAGTCCCAAGGCGGCAAGGTAATTGTCGATAAGGGAGTCGTCCTTTCAAAGTTGCCACTTCCTATCGCCGGATTAATGTCCAACGAAAAATTAGAGTTTGTCATAGAAAAGTGTAGAGAGCTGAAAGAAGCGGCTAAAAAAATCGGATGCAAGCTTTTAGATCCTTTTATGACTATGTCTTTCTTGTCTTTATCTGTTATTCCAGAGCTTAAAATAACTGATAAAGGTGTTGTTGATGTTAACAAATCAGAGTTTGTTGATATTTTTGAAACTGATGTCTTTTTAGCATAATGTCTTTAATCTGATAAAAAGCTGCTATATTAGCAGCTTTTTATTATATTCTGTTTTTCCACACTCCGCCTTTTCTGTCTCTTACAGCATCATAGCAAGACCAAAATCTAAACACTCCGGTAAGACCTAGTAATGCGTGTGTTATTACTTTATCATCTTTTTGGTCATTTACTATTTGACCGATCCCAGGCCAAACGAAAAATGACAAGGCTCCTGCTCCTACAGACCTTGGTGAAATTTTTCCATTTTTGCCGTGAGTTTTAGCTATAGCTGTTGTTGAACTCAGCGATAGTGCTATAAGTAAGACTAAAGAAAAAGCCTTTTTCATGTAAGTTCTCCTTTGAAATTATTTGTTTGCATATTCTAGTTTCACTCGTTTTAATTCATTCCAGATAATTATAGCCTGAAATATGCCGACTATAAAAAGTGATACGGCAAGTCCTATCCAAAAACCTTTTAATAAATAATTATACTTGTATGCCAGCGTAAACCCAAGAGGAAGTCCCAATAGCCAGTATCCTGCCAATATACTTAAAGAAACAATCTTGGTCTTTTTTAATCCTTTTAATATCCCGCTCGCTGATACCTGAAAACCGTCAACAACCTGAAATGCTGCAGCTATATACATAATAGGAATACCAATGTATAGTATTTGTTTGTTATCTGTAAATAATTTAATGATTTCTGAGGGGAACAACAGCAATAGCATTGAACACATAACCATAAAAAGAGAAGACATTGCTAACCCGGTTATTGAATATGCCTTTACCTCGTTGTAATCTTTTGCACCGTTAAAGAATCCGACTTTTATAGCTATGGCATTTGAGATAGCCAAAGGAATCATGAAAGTTGCTGATGATATTGTTGTTATTATGTTGTGTGTTGCAGCAAGAATACCTGCTGTTCTTCCGATGGAAAAGGTAATTATGTTAAATGCCAAAAATTCCAGCATAAGTGCTATTCCTATAGGGTATCCTATTTTTAACAGCTGTTTTAAATATTCGTAGTGAAGTATTTCTCTGAACTTTACCAGTTTTACGCAGTAGATAAGAAGAGAAATCCCCATAAATGTTCTTGTTAAAAGCGTTGCTATTGCTAATCCTTTTGTACCCATTGATGGGAATGGTCCCAATCCGAATACTAGTGCAAAATCCAGAACAAGATTTACCAAAACCGCCATCACCAATACGAAGTTCGGGAAATTGACTATTTCGTGTGCTTGTAAAAATTCTTTTATAGCCTGAAACAAGTAAATGCCAAAGAACGAAAAAGAGGTTATAAAAATATATTCCTTAATCAGAGGAACGAGAATCGGCTCGAAGCCGACATTGTCAATAAAAGGGATTGTTGATAGTGTTAAAGCACAAAATATTGCTGCTAAAATCATCGAAAATGAAAGACTAGCTTCGAAATATTTTTTTGTTCTTAATCTGCTGCCCCTGTAATTGGCTAAGACGATTGAAATGCTTGCTAGAAAACCTATTCCGATTATAAATATCGAAAATACTATTGAATTGGCAATACTTATAGCAGCTAATGTGTTTATATTGTATTTTGCACCTACAAAAACATCGGTAGCACCAATCAATATCTGTCCTAAATTTCCTATAATAAGAGGGATAGATAAAACGATAAGGTCAACGCAGTGTTTTTTGTACTTGAGTATTGTTTCTAAAAAATTGTTCATTTCAATATTCTAGTATAAAAGAAACTTATTTATACGGGTTCGGATAAAAGTTTCTTTTTGGGAACTGGTCGAGGTTTTCTTCCAGATGTCGTGCACTATTGTACATTTCGATTCTTAAATTAAGTTCTTCTGCTCTTTTTTTTATGTATTCAACTTGTTCTAAAATATGAGCTGGAATAGAAGAATTATTTCTCTGTATTTTGAACCATTCGTGTTCAATATCCAAAATAATTGCTCTTATGTCTGCTTTTGCTGTAAGTTGAAGCCATCTTTCGATTTCATCAAGTGAATCATTGTATTCTGGGAATAGTATGTATTTTGTTAATACATTGCTTTGATTAGGGTCAACCTGTGCTTTTGCATAGTTCTTGCTGTTTTCATAAACTTTATCAAAGCTGTCCTGATTTTTGATTTTTTTATAAGTGCGAGGATAACCTGCATCCATAGAAACTACTACGTCTATCTTCTGTTCGCTTACTCCTCTTGCTATTGCAGGTGAGAATTTTATTCCTGATGTATGGATTCTCATTTTTATATCTTCTGCGTTATCGAGCAAGAAGTTTATCAGTTCCTCGAATTCGGCAAGAATTGTAGGTTCTCCGCCCGCAAATGTTATTTCCCCGCCGGATCTGAAAAGGTTATTTTCAAAAATATCTTTTACAATAGGCAAAACGCTATAATGCTTGTATGTGTTGTAGAAGTCTTTCTTGTAATCTGTAAAGCAGTATTTGCAGTTACAGTTGCAGTGTGTCCAGTGATTAAAATGCAGGTAACTAAAGTATTTTTCGCTTTCGTCCCATTCTTTTGTTTCAAGGTTAAAGCATCCTTCGCATCTTGGGTCTATAATGCCCTTTTTATTATCTTCTATAAATTTTTGCTTTAGTTGAAAAAATTCATCCCAGTTAATTTTTTGTCCACTATATCCTGTTTGTAGAATTACGCTGCCACCTCCTACATGGCATCTCAAACAGCACATTTCTAAATGTGCTGGTTCAAAATTCAGTCCATGTTGTATCCAATTACAGCTCGTATATTCCACTTCTATTCCTCAATTATTTATTAGTAACTTAACATTCTGGCTTTTTAACGTCAAGAATTCGGTCTTTCATTCATAAGATGTGCAGCTCTTTCATATAAGCTGTATTCTAAACCAAGATCTATTGCTTTATTTTTAGCAAAGTCGAATAGTTTGTATATGTATTTTGGAATATTTGGTCTTTTAGAATAGAACCACTGAGATTCAATTTCTTGTATTACTGAACCTATTCCAATCTCTTTGCTTTTTTCTAGCCATAGCGTAATTTCTTTTTCACTGTCATTCACGCCAGGAATTACGATATATTTTGATTTGACCAAAGTTGGTATCGCTTGATGTCTGGCATATTTTTGCAAATTATCCCAGACATCTTCATATGTATCAACTTGCTTGATTCTTTTATGCAATTCTTTAGACCCTGAATCCACAGAAACAATTAAGTCCAGTGTTCCTTTTTTTAGTCCGTGTTCTATCGCTGGGCTGTAATCCATACAAGCTGAGTGAATTCTGATAAATCCTATCCCAAAGTCCAATAAAATTGTAAGCACTTCTTCAAATTCTTCGAGCAAAGTGACTTCTCCGCCGCCAAAGCTTACATGGCCATTCGGTCTTAGTATCTTTTTATCTAGCATATCCTTCAAAATTGGAAGGAAGTTGTATGTTACTTTTGAATTATATCCCTCTTTGTCTTCTGAAGTATGGCAATAGGAGCAGTTGCAATTGCATTTTGTCCAGTAGTCAAGGTTTATGAAGTTAATAAAGTCTTGTTGCTCTGGCCAGTCTTTTTCTTCAAGAAATACACATCCCTCGCATTTTGGATAAGTTTTTCCTTGTTTATGGAGTTCTTTTATTTTTCTTTTTTCGTTAAAAAACTCTTGCCAATTTATCGGTTCACCATTATAGTTGCTTTTTATAATGGTGTTTCCCCCGCCCGTTCCGCTGTATAAACAACAGATTTTGTATGAGTTTATATCAAAATTTATGCCCTGATTTAACCAGATACAGCTTTTATATTTCAATGTATTACTTCCTTCTTGTGTTTCTGCATATGAGAGGCTCTATCATATAACTCGCAGTTTATCATTTCCAGTTCTTTAGCCCTATTGACGCCATATTCCAATAGGTCGTACACATGTTGAGGAACCTTATCACTATTGTGCTGGTACCAGCCTCCTTCAACATCCAAAATAATCCATCTTATTCCTGCTTCAACAGTCAGTTGGAACCACTTTTCCAGTTCTTCTACCGTATCATTTACGCCGGGAATGATTATATACTTAGTTCTCGCAAGCCCTTTGTTGATCGTTTGAGATTTAGCGTAGTATCTTATATTTTCCCATACCTTATCAAAACAAGGCACTCGCTTTATATTTTCATATGTTTCTTTTGTTCCTGCATCTACTGAAACAATTACATTAAGTTTCCCTTCACTAATGCCACGAGCAATGGCTGGTGAGAATTTAATACCTGAAGAATGAACTCTTATATTGTCCATTCCGTAGTCCAGAAGCAATTGTACCAACGGCTCGAATTCTTCCAATACTGCAGGCTCTCCGCCTCCAAATCCGACTTCGCCTCCGGGTCTTAGATAACCCTGCTCTGCGAGTTCTTTTATTACGGGGAGCATGTTGTAGCTCTCTCTGGTATTAAAATGGTTGTTGTCAGCGGATGTGAAACAGTATCTGCATTTGCAGTTGCATTTTGTCCAGTGGTTGAAAACCATATAATCAATGTAGTCTTCGTCATCCCATTCTCGTTCTTTTAAGAAAATACAGCCTTTGCATTTATCGAGAATTATTCCTGCTTTGTTGAGCTCTCTCATTCTTCGTTTTTCTTTGAAGAATTTTTTCCAGTCGATTTTTTCACCCTTGTAATTATCAATGATAATTTGCCTTCCACCGCCTTCATGACAGTTGAAGCAGCATAGTTTTATGTCTGAATAATCAACGTTAAAACCATGTTGAACATATTCGCAACTTAAATAACTCTGCTTTTTTTCAGGTTTTTTAAAAAACTGTTTTATTTTTTCTATTATCATTAAAATTCCCCGTAGAATAATGGAAATCACACTATAATGATAATATTAAATCTGATAATAGACAAGGATTTTAAGTTTTAATTAGACAACTATGGATCAATGTCTACAAAACAAGTTATTTTGTTGTATCCGCTTGAGCCTACCTTATATGTTCTTTCTGCAACCATATTGCTGGTATTTCCTTCAACAGTATGGATTGCTGTTACGTTTCCGTTAGCATCTCTATCTACGCCTGTTACGATACCTGTGTGAGATGCGTTGTTTTTCTGTATCATTACATCGCCGGCTTGAACGTTGCTAAAATCCATAATTCTTCCGTTATCTTTGCCCCATTGATGTAAATTGCTCACGGCTGGTGATCCGAAGCCTTCAGGAAGGTCTTCACCGTACGTTTCTTTTGCTACGTATGAAACGAAATCAGCACACCATGCTTCGTCACGACCGTTTGTAAATAGGTGGTATGAACCATCGCTTTCTTTGTAGTTTAAATATTTTAATGCGTTTTCAATAAGCTGTTCACTTAGAGTGTTATTTGATTTTTTAGTTATTTGCTCGTTAACTTTATTAAGGTTATCTTTTTCACTGTCTAGTTGTTTTTCTTTTCCTGCAAGTTCTTCTTTCGCAGTATTTAGAGCACTTTGAGCTTCTACTTTTTTCTGTTGAGCGGATTCAAAATCACTTTTTGCCTTATTTATGTTTTCAAGTAATGTTGCAGTAGCAGAAG
>JAEZLC010000085.1 GCA_023435965.1 Cyanobacteria bacterium OH_CDB_58
ATAAAACTTTTTTATCAGGTGATAACATTTTGGCAGTCTCAGCCATAAAATATACTCCTGCAAAAACAATAATATCAGCATCAGTTTTTGCCGCCATTTGACTCAAATACAAAGAATCACCAACATAATCTGCCACCTCATCTATCTCTACATTTTGATAACAGTGTGCTAGAATTACAGCATTTTTCTCTTTTTTTAATTTATTAATTTTATTTATAATTTCTTGTTTACTCATCTTTTTACTTCCAAATCGTACTCACACAACATTTTATTACAAAAGAAGCTTTATTTACAGAATATAAAACAAGAGATAATTAAGAATTGTAAACCAGATTAACCAAATCTGACAAAATAATTAAAGAAAAAAACATAAGTTACGACTATATAAATATAAGGGGTAGTTAAATAAGTAATTGAAAGGGGAAACCATGTCATTAGATTTAAGCATAAGTGCAAACGCAGCACTAAAATCGACACTAGAAAGTGCCGCGAGAAATAATGCTGCTCTAAGAACAATGATTAGTGACAATGTCCTTACTACAGAAGAATTAAGACAAATCACAACGCTTGAAGGGCTTGATGTCGACATAAAAATTCAAGTACTAAATGCAATGAATGACCAAGGAACAACTCCTGATTCTACATCAACAGCTGGCGGTGAAAATATCGATAAGGCAAAAACACTCGAGTTCCAGCAAAAAATCAGAACTGCACAACAGGAATACAAAGAAAAACTAGATAAAGAGACAGAACTTAAGTCCAAACTAGACAAAGCAAACGGCGAGTTTGAAACAGCAAGAGAAGACCTTGGAAAAGCGGTTGATAAGATGACTGGTGCAGCAGAAAATGCTTCAGCGTCAGTGAACACTCAAATAACAAAAATCCTTTTGGATGCAAAATCTGGAAAGCTGACAAAAGATCAAGCTAAATCAAGGCTAAATGGAATAAGTGTTCCCGGACTAAACGGAGAAAAACTAACCTTAAATAGTTTACAATCCGATGTCGAAAATCTTGCAGGAAAAATATCATCATTAAGCGATGTTTACGCAGAAGTAGCTTCCAAAATCGGTGAATTAGCCAAAACTTACGGAAATTTTTTAGAGGTTGACCCATTAACGGTATGTGTAGACATCTCTGGGAAAATCATCGTGAACATTCCAGGAAGTGAAGGTCCTGCTGCAACTGGTGCCGATGGAATAGCATCTCTCGATGTTGCAAAATTTGCATCGATGGCAACAGACGATCTTGCAAAAGCCCTAGAAGGAGAATACAAAGGTTTGTTTGACTCTATCAAAGGCTCAGGGAATACAGAACTAACATCTCAAGAAGCAGCAAAGGTAATAAAAGACCTTATTGCAGCAAAGCCAGCTGACAAAGGAAATCCTGCTGATTTTGGAACAATCGGAGCCAAATCCGATGTCAATATCCTAAACGGAATTTCAAGAGCTGACTTAGATGCAGCAGCTAAAAAAGCTCAAGATGCAAAAAAACCGCCTCCAACATCCTGCGATCCATATGAAATAACCATAGATGGAAAAGTATATCAGTTCGTCAAAGAAAACGGCGACGGGAAATGGGATCCTGCGGATTTGTTCGGATTCACGGACCAAAAAGATGACATATTTAGATCTATGAAAGACGCCGATCTGGACAAAAACGGTCAACTCACGGGTGAAGAACTGGCCAAACTAGGAGTCAGACTCGTGGCTAAAGAAGGCGGAAAGCTCCAAGTTAACGACTCATCTAAAGACTTTGACTTGAGCAAAATAGACAATATTGACTTAACTAAGCTCAGAGGTTCAGATCAAAATGATGGAAACGTTGGTACCTTCGGCAATTTTGATCTTAAACTAACTGACGGTAGAACAATAGAAGGAAAACAAACTTTTGAAGAATTAAGTACCCTTCAAAAACTGTTCAACGGTATAGGTAAATTCTTCTCCGGTCTTGTTCAATCTGTTGTAAACAAATTCCAGCTTGATCCACAAACAGTTGAGTTCTACTCAAAACTTGGAGAATTTTCTCAAGAAACGAGTAAGTTGGATGCAAAAGGCACTTCTATAACAATAGATTCGGCCGATGCCGCTCTGAGTAGCAGTGAAGAAAATATTGAAGCCTCTTCATACGACTTAAAATCAATGAAAGATGAAGATCCAAAAGCAAAAGAAAAACCGGCAGAACCAAAAGAACCTGCAAAAACTGAAGAAAACGACTTAAAAAAGAAAAAGCTAGAAGAACCAATGCTCTAAAGCAAAAAAGCCACCATCAGGTGGCTTTTTTTATACTAAAAATGAATTGTACTTTCTCTCATATCCTATAGTACTACTTGGACCGTGTCCTGGAAAAATTTTTATATCATCACCGAGCGGTAGAAGCTTTGTCTTTATGGACTCTATCAATGTTTGATAATCCCCTCCATCAAGATCCGTTCTTCCTATAGAACCTTGAAAAAGTGTATCCCCAGCAAAGAGATTATCCTCAATTAAGTAACAAACACCACCTTGAGAATGCCCAGGGGTATGAATAACTTTTATAGGAATTTTGCCTAGTGACAATTTTGTATTTTCATCAACAAATTCATCTATTACTATTGGCGGGTGGGAAGAGGCAATCCCCCATCTTTGAAGACTCGCTTCAATATTCTCAGCATGCCAGATATCACCTTTATGCATATATATAGGGACTGGATTTTCACTATTTTTTACGCTCAAATCTCCCATTATATGGTCAAAGTGTCCATGGGTATTCAGAACAAATTTTAACTTAGCATCGTTTGCGATTATTTCGTCGCTAACAGTATCAAAATCTCCGCCCAAATCAATTATAGCAGCTTCTTTCGATTCTTCATCAATTAAAAGATATGTATTAACCTGCAAAACACCTGTGTTGAAAACTTTAATTATCATAGTAACTACCAATTCTACCTATACAAATAAGTAGCCTTATCTCAATGATAAAGCTACTTTTAAGTTTAGTATAAATTAGTTGTTTTGTCTAATTTCTTTGGCAATGTTGCACAAGAGCTCATCAATAGGCAAACCCTCTTCAGAGATTTCCAGTTTAATATCTGAGTTTGTTTCAATTTTATTCAAATAGTTGTTGTCATAATTTTTCTTTATTATGTGATAGATTTTTGACATGTCTGTTTCTATTTCACCATCTATCTTTACAATAAGTTTTGAATCAGAAGTCAGTCCTGGCAATGACAAGCTGGCACCTGATGCTGCTGCGTGTCCTCCACCGCCGAACAATGTCGCCATTATCCCTGCATAATTAGTACCGTCTTGGGATCTGAAAGAAAACCCAAGCGAATTCTGTTCTGCCATTTGGAACGTAGCATTTAATTCATTTGCTTTTTCTTCTTCTCTTATCATAACGCTTATTTTATCATTTTCATATTTAGGATCCACTTTATATTTCGAATCCGCACTCGGATACTTTAAGGCTATTGTAGTAGGGTTGTATTTATACGCCCCTATAACGTCTCTCATATTTATTTCAGGGTTTTTCATGTTGTATTTTTTCAAGTACTCGTTCATAGAATCAAATCGAACTTTAGAAATACCAAGCCCCAGATCAGCATATACAGTGGTGTCTTTTGCCACTTCTTCAGCAATTTTTTTATAATTACCATCATTGTTTCTCTGCATAATCGCTTCTATATCCGGAAGAGGATTATTTTGTGGTTCACCTGAATTTTTCTCAGTGTTATAGAAATCAACGAAATCTTGCGGGAAGTAAAAATCCACTTTATTTGGCAAATCAAATTTCATTTTTTTCTTGATAGAACGTCTTGTTACTTCACCGTTTGTAAGGCTCAATAACCAATCCGACAAACCTGCAGGAGCAAATCCAGTTTTCTTTTCCGGAGGCAATTGTTCATCTTCAATGTTTTTGTTGATGCTTCTTCTATAACCGCTTGTGTCCGTTATAGTACCAACAACCAAACTGCTGGACATTTTTTCTATTAAATTCTTTTCTTTTTGAGATACATTATCTTTGTAATAACTGTCTCTAAACTTCGACGTCAGGTTGGGAAGCATTTTATCTATCAAAATTGTTACCAGCATTGTATTAGCAGGAACTTTGGACTCAGTCCATAACATATGGTTATTTTTTATTGAGTCGATGTTCAGACCGCCGTTTTTTTGCTCTTTTTCCCATTCTGCCTTCTGGAATGGGTGATGATCAATATAGATAATATTTTTAGCACTTTTTGCGTATTGTTTTATAGCAGGGCTTACTTTTGTGGGAGTGGGAACATCTAAAAATATTGCTAAATCGTATTTTTCGTTGGGATTTAAGGTTTGAACATTTTCATTGTAGTAATCCCTAACCTTAGCCAGCGAATAAATCTCCTGTAATTCCTCTGGAGTAAAACCGTCGTGTTCAAGCTTTCTTATTCTGGAAGAAATTCCATTATTCAGCTTGGAGATGAACTCGGGTGATTTTTTGATTTCATTAGCATCCACAACATTTCTCAAAAACCCTGCAAGTACATCATCTATTGCGACATCTACTTTTTCTTTGCCCATGTAATCAAGAGCCGCCTTAAGACCCATACAACTTCCTACAGTGTCGCCATCAGGCTTATTATGTCCTATTAACAATATTTTTTGATTTTTCGGATCAGCAATTGCCTTAGTTATTGTATCAATAGCCAGCTGCGATTCTTGTATTTTTTGAGTACCGACTTCTTCTCCGTTTAAGACCTTTTTATAATCCAAAATCCTATGTAGGACCTGCTCTGGAGTAAAAACATTTTTGTATAAAAGAGTATTTATTTTTTCTTGGACGGCTGGTTTTTCTTCACCTAGATATTCTAAATCTACCAATACATTTGCAGGTTTTTTATTAGTTGGGTTGGTTGTACCGTACAATGTGGCTTTAAAATCTGAAGGATTTTTTTGAGCGAACTTACCGACTGCATTGTCTATACTTGGAGGTAAAAACCCGAGAATATCGCCATTTGGCAAGGAAATTTCAATCTTTTCCGATGTTTCGATGTTTTCGTCTGGAACAACCCTTAAGTTTAATTCAGTGCCTCTTTCTAGGTTTTTAGAAGAAAGGATATTATCCTGATATTCTTCAATCCCATTCAAACCAGTTCTAATCGAGGGATTTTTAAGAATGGTAGGATCTTGAAGAGCCTTGAAAGAAACAAAACTGATTGTATTGCCCGACTTGGAAAGTTTATAATCCGAATAACTTTTTATCTTAGCCGATTTCTCAAACGAATCTGGTAGCTGAGCTTTTTCATATAAAGGTGCAGAAGCTGAACGCAACTGACTGCTTGCTATAACTGGTTTTGAATACAAATTAACTTTCATCGGCTCACCACACTCAACTATCTTAATCGCTCTAAAACCCGTAATCATTTTTTTTGAACACCTTTGTACAAACTATTTCATAGAAATTTACAAAATTTACAAAACGCTCTTGCGTGGTATCCTAATAGTATGAATACATACACGAACAAAATTACCCCATTACAGGCCTCAGCAATAAAAAAATCATTAGAAGAAAAGAAAGCTGAATTTGATACGATCCAATATGCTCTCTGGAGGGCTAGAACTAAAGACTTCCAGGCGATTTATTATTCTAGCGGCAAATTCCTCATTCAGGGAAAAGATGTATCCTTAATTTCTCAAGAAATAGAAATGTTGCTTGGAATCAAGACAATTAAAGATAAAAATGCACAAGAAACAAACGAAACAAAACACGAAGTGTATATAGGAGCAGACGAATCCGGCAAAGGGGACTTTTTTGGTCCGCTTGTAATTGCCGGAGTGCAAGTGAACAAACAAAACAAAGATAAATTTATAGAGTTGGGAATCAAAGACAGCAAAAAGCTTGACGATTTAAAAATCAAAAAGCTTGCAGCCGCTATAAGAAACGACTCCGTCCACTCTGTGGTCGTAATCACTCCCGCAAAGTATAATGAATTATATGATAACTTTAAAAATTTAAATAAGCTTCTAGCGTGGGGACATGCAAGAGCTATAGAAAACATTTTAGACAAAAATCCTTGCGAATATGCTCTTTCTGATAAGTTCGGCGATGAAAGCCTCATTAAAAACGCTCTTATGAAAAACGGCAGAAACATAACGTTGGATCAGAGAGTAAGGGCGGAAAGTGATATAGCCGTGGCTGCAGCATCAATAATAGCAAGGGCTGAATACGTCAAAAGAATGGAAGAGCTGGAAAAAAAATTCAACATACAACTTCCTAAAGGTGCATCAAGTAAAGTGGTCGAACAAGGCAAACGTTTCATTGAAAAATACTCAAAAGAAGAACTAAAAGAAGTTGCAAAATTACATTTCAAAACCACCCTTGAAGTAACAAAGTAAATTTACTTGACATCATCGGTTAATTAAGCTACAAATCAATAATAAAAGAGAGAAACAGATGGATAAAAAGACATTTTTACACGAAGAACAACTAAAACTCGGAGCTAAAATGATAGCTTTCGCAGGATGGGAAATGCCCGTTCAATACTCGAGTATAATTGATGAACACAACACAGTTAGAGAAAAAGTTGGACTTTTTGATGTTTCTCATATGGGTGAAATTTTTGTTTCAGGACCAGATTCTCTTGCCTATCTTCAGAAATTGGTTCCTCAAAACGTTGCAAAACTCACTGACGGTAAAGCAATTTACTGCCAACTGACCAACAAAACCGGCGGGATAATAGACGATCTGATAATCTACAAACTTGAAGACTACAGATACCTTCTAATCGTGAATGCTTCAAGAATTGATGAAGACTTAAACTGGATGGTAAGAAATAAACTCGGATTTGAAGTTCTTATAGAAAATCAGTCGCACAACTATTCTTTGCTTGCCGTACAAGGTCCTAATGCAACAGATTTGATTGAAAAAATTGGCTTGCCTAAAATAAAACAACCTGAATTCTTTACCATAAAAACAGCAGAACTCTTCAACATAAACGTATACATATCAAGAACCGGATACACAGGCGAAGATGGGTTCGAAATACTTATAAGAAACGAATATTCTGCACTTTTATGGAATTATCTTCTTCAAGCCGGAGAGGAATTCGGCATCAAACCTATAGGACTTGGAGCTAGAGATACATTAAGACTGGAAGCTGCTCTGCACTTATATGGAAACGATATGGATGAAAACACTACGCCTATTGAAGCTGTTTTAGGCTGGTCAGTCTCTAAAACAAAAAAAGAAGACTACAATGGCAAAGACATTATAATGCAGCAACTGAATGAAGGTATAAGCAAAAAATTAATCGGTTTTAAAATGATTGAAAGAGCAATCCCTAGACACGATTATGAAATATATTATAATAATGAGAAAGTAGGTAAGGTTACAAGCGGGGGGTTCTCTCCTTCTTTAAACGAAAACATAGGCCTTGGCTACGTTTCGACTGCTTGCGAACTAAAGGTTGATTCTACTATAGAAATTATGGTAAGAAATAAACTATACAAAGCAAAAATTGTAAAAAGGCCGTTCGTAGACAAAAAGAATAAAGTTAATTAATTGTTATTTTAATAAAGGAGAACAAAATGAACATACCAGAGGGTATTCTATGCAGTAGAAGTCACGAATACATTTATGAAAAAGATGGATTGAACACAATCGGTCTTACTGATTTTGCAGTAGAACAGCTGGGCGACATAGTATTTATAGAGCTTCCTGATGTTGATGCATATTTTTCAAAAGGAGAAGTATTTGGAACGGTCGAATCAGTTAAGGCTGCTTCTGAAATTTATATGCCTATCGGTGGAAAAATTGTGGAAATAAATAACGACTTATTAGACAGCCCTGAAATGTTAAACGAAAGCCCTTATGAAAAAGGATGGCTTATAAAAGTTGAACCTGCTGACCTAAGCAAGGATGCAGTGGACTTGATGGAATACGATGATTACAAAGAAGAAGTAATGTAATGAAAAACTACTTCGCAAATCCTGATTATGTAGTAAATGAGATGCTTGAAAAAATCAATATTTCAAGCACTGATGAGTTATTTGATGTAATTCCACAGGCCGCACGTGTACAC
>JAEZLC010000097.1 GCA_023435965.1 Cyanobacteria bacterium OH_CDB_58
CGCTTGCTAAAATCATAATTGTTATGGTTTTTTGGACGTCAAACATTCCAGAAGCCATAATTGACGCTATAACTATCGCACAAGGTCCGGTAGGGCCTGATATGATTGAAGCGTTAGGGCCAAAGATTCCTGCAAAAAAACAAAGAAATATAGCACCCCAAATTCCGGCAGAAGCTCCTAAACCGGTGGCAATACCAAAGGCTAAAGCCTGAGGGAGTGCGACAATCGCTGAAATTATGCCTCCTAAAAAATCGCCTTTTAATGTTTTAAGTATACTTTTATAATCTTTTTGAAGTATAATCTGTAACATAGTTATAATAATATCATAAATTGAAAGCTACTATGAATATATTTGTTACAGCAACAGATACTGATGTCGGGAAAACAGTAGTTACAGCGGGTTTGGCGGCAATAATGCAGTCACTTGGCTATAAAGCAGGTGTATTAAAGCCTTTGCAGACCGGAGCGATTTCTCAGGGAAGCTTTCTTATTTCGCCTGATTTGGCTTTTGTAAAAAAGATTGATCCTTATATCTCTACGCACGCATCTTATGTTTTGAAAACTCCCAGTGCTCCATATATTGCGGCAGAAATAGAAGGTGTCACATATGATTTTGATGTTATCTTGAGAGATTATGTCAAGATGAATCAGAAATGCGACACGGTAATTGTAGAAGGTGCCGGAGGATTATTGGTTCCTGTTTCTCCTGGAGTTATGATGAGTGATCTGGTCAAAAGACTTAATTTACCTATATTAATAGTTGCAAGGCCTAACCTGGGGACTATAAATCATACTCTTTTAACTATTAATAGTGCAAAAGAACAGGGCCTCAAGATTGCTGGTGTTATTATTAACAGGTATCCTGAGGATACTGACGATATAGCAATCAAGACAGCTCCGAGACTTATTGAAGAATATTCGGATGTGAAAATATTGGGTATAATTAAGGACTTGAAATCTGAGCAGATAACCCCTAGTCTTTTAATTGACGCGATGTTAAATAGCGTTGATTTGGAAAAAATCTTTAATATAAAAATCCCCAAATTAGATTTAGGGATTTAATAGTTTTAATATCTTTTATTGTTAATAAAATCTGCCTTGAGGTTGGACCGGTGCTTGATACACATTGTTGGTTTGAGGTTTTGGTGCTTGAACCGGTATGTCGCTGAAGTTGTCTGAAAATGTGGGTTTATCAGTTTGTTTTTTAGTCGGTACTGGGGCAAAATTAGAATTTTCTTCTTCTAATAGTGGCTCTTGTGAGTCAGGCTGTGGAGTTTGTGGTTCTTCTGCCTCTGACTCCGTTATGTCTTTAGGGTTTAGATTTGCTGGTTTTAAGTCTATTTTGGGGTAATCAAAGTCAGAGTTTGGATATTTTTCTGTTGCGACCTTCATCATATCTTTCCAGATTAGTGCAGGAACTGTACCACCAGTTAGATTTGACATTTTTGAGTTATCGTCGTTTCCGACCCATACTCCTGTAACAATATCAGGCGTATAGCCGATGAACCAGGCATCTTTGTAGTCATCTGTCGTACCGGTTTTTGCGGCTGCCGGTTTTCCGATATCTGCTGCTCTACCTGTACCGCCTTTTATAACTTCTTGAAGCATTGCTGTAAGGTTAGCTGCCGTCGTAATATCCATAACTTTAGTTATTCTTGTTTTTGGTGCTTGATATACTATTTTGCCTCTTGAGGTTTCAACTCTTTCTATGGCGTAAGGTTTTACCTTGAATCCGCCGTTTGCAAAAGCTCCATATGCGATAGTCATTTCATATAGTTTTACACCGTTAGAACCCAAAGCTATAGTGTAATCGTATTCTAGTGGGGTTGTTATCCCTAGGGCTCTTGCTACATTTATTACGGATCTTATTCCTACGTCTTTGATCAATTTAACCGCAACGACATTGGAAGATACCATAACTGCTTTATAAAGAGGAAGTTTGCCTCTATATTTGTTCCCGTAGTTTTTAGGAGCCCAGTCAGAGAATTTTATCGGAGTGTCTTCAACTATATCTGTCGGCGTCATACCTTTGTCTATTGCTGCTGCATATACAAACGGCTTGAAGGATGATCCTGGGGGTCTTATGGCCTGAGTTACCCTGTCATATTGGCTTTTCCCGTAGTTTTTTCCGCCAATATAGGTGATGATTTCGCCTGAAATAGGTGAGAATGAGAATACTGCAGCTTGCTGCTGGTCTTTTGTTAATCCCCAGGCTGCCAAATCTTTTTGAATTGCCTTTTCTGCGGCTTCCTGTGCTTTATAATTTAGTGTTGTAACTATTTTATAGCCGCCTTGCGAGATTTCTGTTTCATCAAAACCGAGTTCTTCTAATTCTCTCATTACGTAGTCAATGAAGTAAGGAGCACGGTTAAGAGTATATATGCTAGGGTTAGAGTTTAATTTAACAGGTTCATCAAGAGCTGCTTTATATTCATCTTTGGTAATGTATCTCATTTTATACATTCTTGTCAGAACCTGAGCTCTTCTTTGAGTTGCAAGTTCAAGATCGTTGTATGGAGAATATATTGAAGGAGCTTGCGGTAATCCCGCTATTAGGGCACATTCTGCCAAAGTAAGATCTTTAAGAGGTTTGTTAAAGTATATAGTAGAAGCCCCTGCAATTCCGTATGAACCGGAGCCTAGATATACATTGTTTAAATACATCTCAAGTATTTGGTCTTTTGAGATTGTTTTTTCTATTCTCGCAGAGATAATCATCTCTTTTATTTTTCTGTCATATGTTTTTTCGTTTGAGAGGAATAAAATCCTTGCCAGCTGTTGAGTTATGGTACTAGCACCTTGAACTACTCTTCCTGCTTTTAAATTGACAAAAGTTGATCGGGCAAGACCGAACAAATCGTAGCCGTCGTGGTGATAAAAGTTTTTATCTTCGGTTGCGATAATTGCATTTTTTAAGTTATCCGGAACATCTTTTATATCTACTTTTTCAAATCTGTATGCCGTGAATGTTTTTATTATTTCTTCATCTGAAGAATATATCTTTGTCACGATATTCGGCTTGAAGGACTCCAGATTTTGTATCGGGGGCAGTGAGGCCAAATAAACTTTAAAAATTATAAATGAAGCCATCGCAAATGCGAGCACCATTATAAAGAAAAGTTTAAATGGATTATTTTTCTTGGGATTTTTGAATTTTTTTGGCATTTCTATCTCAGTCATATTATACTATTACTTGTTGTAACTCAAAAATATTCTAGCAGATAATCCGATTATTTCAAATGATATTAGATATTATAAAAAGTTTGTACTATGAGCTGCTTTCATACTTTGTTCCAGAGAAGATGGAGTATGAAGTTACAGGAAGCTGCAAGCAGTGCGGCAAGTGTTGCAATTATATGTACAGTTTTGATACGTATAGCGAAAAAGAATTTGAAATTATGCAGTTTATCTTTCCCGCATACAAGAGGTTTTACATAAAAGGAAAAGATGATAAAGGTAATTTTATATTTGCCTGCAAGTATGTGACACCAGAAGGCAAGTGCAGTGTATATGACAAAAGACTCGCTATGTGCAGACGCTACCCTGTTCCTAAATTACCTCACCCATACGAAATGCATGAAGGTTGCGGATTTAAAGTTTGTAAAAAAAGTTTTAAAGACTATTTATAATCAGTAATTTGTAATAGAATTATTATATGAATAATCATATTAAAATTCTTGTTGTACAAAATAATGCAGAGATTGCAAATCGCAAGGCAAACTTTGATAAAATTTTGAGTTTATTAACCCCTTATCTTGGCAAGAAAATAGATTTAATAGTTCTTCCAGAACTGTGGAGCAGCGGCTGGTATTGTGTTTCTTACCCGCAGGTCGCTGAATTAAATCAGGATGGCGAAGTTTTGAGCTTTCTTTCATCTTTGGCAAAAAACTTTAATGCAAACGTCGTAGGCGGAAGTTACGTTAGAAAAGAACAAGACGGACCTCTTAAAAATACCTCTCCTGTTTTTGACAGAGATGGTAATTTAATTGCTCAGTATGACAAAATGCATTTGTATTCTCACTTGGGAGCTGATGAGGGCAAATATGCACAAAGAGGCGAACATCCGGTCATTGCAACAACAGATGTCGCTAAATTAGGTTTGACAATCTGCTATGATATAAGATTTCCGGAATTATTCAGAAAGTATTCTTTAAATGGTGCACAGATTCTTGTCAACGTTGCTGCTTGGCCAAAGACTAGAAAAAATCACTGGGTTACTCTGCAAAAGGCAAGAACAATAGAGAATCAGTCATTTGTAATCGCTGCGTCTCAAACAGGGCATATAAAAAATGATGAATATAATCTTGGATATTCTATGGTTATTAGTCCTTATGGAGAAGTTATTGCGTCTCTTGAAGAGGAAGAAGCAGTTTTGGAATGTGACATAAACCTTGAAGAAATGGTAGAATTAAGAGAAAAAGTACCTACTTTGTTTGATATTCATTCTCAATATAAATTTATGGAGGAATAATGAAAAAAATATTTAAAATCATAATAACTTGTTTTGTGTTTTCTTTAATGATTGCACCATCATTTGCAAAAAAAATTGTGATAAAAGAATCCCCCTTTGCTTCTTTGATTAAATCAAGTGCCTTGGATAAAACTTCAACTATCGCTATGTCTATAAAAGACGCAAAATCCGGCAATATAGTATATGAATACAATCAAGACAAACTATTGCACCCGGCTTCGACGTTGAAGATGTTTTCTGTCCCGGCAGCACTTTCTGTGCTTGGGGAAGACTATTCTTTCAAAACCCAGCTTTATGTAGATAATTCCAATAATCTATATGTAAAATTAGGGGCAGATCCTCTGCTTACTTCTGCAAATTTGAAAAACCTTGCTAAGGATTTGAGAGCTCAAGGGATAAAAAATATAAATAATATTTATATAGATGACAGCATCATTGATAATGTAGAATGGGGCACAGGCTGGATGTGGGATGATGAAACCAACCCTCATATGGCAAAATTTAGTGCTTATAATCTCGATGAAAACCTTTTAAAAATTACGGTATCTAAAGATGAAGCCGGGGTGTCAAAGTTTCAGGTGGGGAATATGTACCCTGTGGCTGTGCTGAATAAAGTAGCAGGCTCAAAGGTTTCAAAAGTAGAAGTTAACAGATACAACTGGTATTCTCCAGACATTATTGAACTAAAAGGTTGTGTTGATACTCCGGTTATAGTCTCTGTACCTATCAATAATATGAGAAGG
>JAEZLC010000150.1 GCA_023435965.1 Cyanobacteria bacterium OH_CDB_58
AATATTCTAGAAGCAATACTGATGGTGTTCAGCAAGCCAAACTATATGCTGGCTTATTACAAGTTAGATTCACCTATGCAACTAACGGTAGAGAAATTTATCAAATTGACATGCTTACTGGTGAAGAAAAAAATATTAACAACTATCCTACACCAGAAGAACTTTGGGCTATGACTTATAAAGAAGATAATAAGATATGGGATCTATTATCTTCGATACCGATGAACACAGAAGGACGTTTTCAAGCCAGATATTACCAAGAGAATGCCGTAAACGCAGTTGTAAAAGCTTTATCACACAATCATAAAAGAATTCTTCTAACACTTGCAACTGGTACTGGAAAAACAGCAATAGCCTTTCAAATATGCTGGAAGCTTATGGAAGCTCGCTGGAACTTGCAAGAAGTTGGAGCAAGAAAACCAAGAATTTTATTTTTAGCTGATAGAAACATTCTAGCCGATCAAGCATATAATTCTTTTGGTTCTTTTGATCCGAATGCGTTATCAAGAATTAAACCTAATGAAATTAAAAAAACAGGAAAAGTTCCTGAAGCTCAAAATATATTCTTTACAATATTCCAAACCTTTATGAGTGGAGATAAGCCATATTTTGGGCAATATGATAAAGATTTCTTTGATTTTATCATAATAGATGAATGCCATAGAGGTGGGGCTAACGATGAGAGTAACTGGAGAGAAATTCTAAATTACTTTGATACAGCCGTTCATTTAGGATTAACCGCAACTCCAAAAAGGAAAGATAACGTAGATACATATAAATATTTTGGCGAGCCAGTTTATCAGTATAAATTGATTGATGCTATTAATGATGGGTTTCTAACACCTTTTAGAGTGAGAGCAATCAATGACAATTTTGGAACATATCAATACAATCCTGAAGATTGTATCGAAGGCGAAATAAATAAAGAAAAAACATACAAAGAACCTGACTTCAACAGGAATATTGAACTCAAAGAAAGAGAAGAAGCAAGAGTAAAAGCCTTTATGAGTGAAATTAACCAAAACGAAAAAACGCTTGTATTCTGTGCTACACAACATCACGCTGGAATTATAAGAGATCTTATAAACCAAGTTAAAACTGTCACAAACAATGTTAATTACTGCGTAAGAGTAACAGCAGATGATGGTGAAGAAGGTGAAAGACAACTAAGACAATTTCAAGATACGGAAAAAGCAATCCCTACAATTCTTACAACATCTCAAAAACTTTCAACTGGGGTAGATGCGATTCAAGTAAAAAACATCATTTTGCTAAGACCAGTTAATTCTATGATTGAATTTAAACAAATTGTTGGCCGTGGCACAAGACTTTGTGAAGGCAAAAAGTATTTCACTATTTATGACTTTGTAAATGCAAGCCATAACTTCCAAGACCCTGAATGGGATGGAGAAACAGAATACACAGGAAAATACAAGCCTAGACAAAAAGGTACAGGAGATGATGGACCAGGTGGAGATCCTGATCCACCAGAACCACCAAATCCCAAAGAGCCTACAAAAATAAAATTAGGTGGTGGAAGAGAAGTCGAAATTTATCAAACAAACACATCTTTTTATGATGCTGAATCTGGAAAACCAATTTCAGCTGAAGCATTCATTGAAAAACTTATTGGAAAAATACCTAATTTCTTTAAGGTTGAAAAAGAACTTAGGGAAATTTGGTCTAGACCTGAAACAAGAAAAATTCTACTAAAAAAATTCGAAAACAGCGGATATTCAGTCGAGGTTTTTAATCAGATCAAAGAAATTTTAATGGCTGAAGACAAAGATATTTTTGACATTTTAGAACACCTTGCTTATGAAACAGAAATGCTTTCAAGAATGGAAAGAGTAGACAAGAGTAAAGTTCTAATCTTTAATAACTTTGAATCTCGACAACACGCATTTATAAAATTTGTATTAGACCAATATATAAAAAATGACGTCATAGAGTTAGATGATGAAAGAATAAGTGCTTTAATAAAACTGAAATATGGCACACCATTAAATGCGGTTGGAGAAATTGGTGATTTAACAAACATAAGAAATGTATTCTGTGATTTTCAGCGTTTTCTATATGAAGTGAAAAAAGATATAAGCATTTAAAAAATCATTTACTTTTAAATCTCAAACCGAACAACTTCGCAAAACTCTTTATTTACAAGGGTTTATATCCATTTTATAATATATAAAATTAAAATTCTAAGCATATTTTTACTAAAAATTAAAGACAAAGAATCTTTTTTAAGGTTCTATTGTGGATTTTTAAAAAATACAAATTGTACGTTAAACGCAGAGAAAAGAAAAAGAGCTTTTATATAATAAATATTTATAAATGTATAAAAGTTTAATAGGGATTACACAGTATTCTCTAAATCAAAAATTAATAAAAAGGTCATAAAAATTGGACTATTTGAAAGAATTCAATAAAAAACTTGAAGAGATTGATCATTCGAAGAACATAGTGACAAAATTTAACGATTTTCTTTCCTTAAGTGCATATTCATTAGCTCAACCGTTTTATAAAAGTCCAAAGTTAGAAGAAAAATATTTAAACATATCACACAATTATTCAAAAGAAGAAGTAAAAATCTTTAGCAAAATGTTAGCAATTGTAATCTCCGCGTTAAACGAAAATTTTCAAGACTTCTTAGGTCAAATATTTATGAGCAATGATATGGGTAATAACTATAAAGGACAGTTCTTTACTCCTTATCATGTATCTAAAATGATGTCAGAAATTCAGCTTATCAACTTGGAAAACTTAAAAGATAAAAATATTATAACTGTTTCAGAACCATGTAGTGGTGCAGGCGGAATGATTATAGCTTTTGCTGAAACACTGAAAGAAAAAGGAATTAATTATCAGAATAAAATCTATGTCGAAGCTATGGATATTGATGACTTATGCTATAAGATGACGTATATACAGCTTTCACTACTGGGTATCCCCGCAAAAGTTATAAAAGGCAATACATTAAGTTTAGAAATTCAAGAGGCGTTATATACGCCTCTTTTCTTTATAAATAATATTCAAAGCAAATTAGAACAACAAAAAAGTTCTTTAGAAATTCCTGTTTCAATAAGACTTGAAAAAGCCAAGAAATACGGCGACTCATCTCAACTTAGCTTATTTTAATTTCTAATAGAAGACAATAAAGGAAATATCATTATGAGAACTTACAAGGCAATTATTACACCAACTATAAGAGGAGGAAATATTGAAGTAAAAATATCAGCTAATAGCGTCTATCAAGCTCAAGAGATAATTAAAACATTTCCTTACTTCAAAAAATTTGTAATAAATCCGGCTATAACAAATGAAACAACAACCAATCTTAAAAAGCTTATAGAACAAGCTAATAAAAAGTGAATCCATACTAAATCTAAAATTTGAAAAGATTAAATTATAAACTGCTATAGGTAAATTTACAAATCCAAGTTTAAATACACGTCATCCAATTCATCTTGAGTAATACCAATATAACGTAACGTTATATTGGGGCTGGAATGATTAAACAACTTTTGAATTATAGTAATATCATATCCACTATTATATGCATGATAGCCAAAAGTTTTTCTCAAAGTATGAGTTCCTATTTTCTCTTTGATACCTACTGATTTTGCAACATCATTTATTATACGATATGCCTGTTGACGTAATAAAAATCCATTGTTCTTTCTTGAAATAAATAACGGCTCATTAATATCTATGATTTTTCTAGACTTCAAATAATCTTTTAATGCCAATTTAGTGTTTTCCGAAACGGGAAAATCTTTAGTTTTATTAGTTTTTATCTCTCTAATAATAATTCTATCTTTAATTCTATTTCCTTCCAAAATATCTGATATTTTTAGCTGAAGCAAGTCGCTTATTCTTAATCCAGAATTAATTCCTAAAGTAAACAAACAAAAGTCTCTTAAGCTATTTTGTTTTAGAAGCTTCTTTATTGTATCTATTTGCTTTTTATCTCTAATTGGCTGAACAAATTCCATAACTTTACCTCCCGATTGAATGATACATAATATATTAATATTATAAATTATGTATCATCCCTTGTAACCCCTTTAAACAAAGAGTTTTCAAGATTGAATCCGAAGATAATCAGGTAAATAAATGGAGGCAATTTACACAATGATACAGATTGTTATTGTGTATCATTCATAATTTATAAGAAATACTTTAAATCAACTTCAAAAAACTCTGCCAACTTATGCAAAGTTTTAATATTTATTGGATGTTTACCGCATTCAATATTTGATAAGTGATCACGTGAAATTTTAACTCTGTATGCTAACTCTTCTTGAGAAAGCTCTTTATCTAAACGCAAAGACCGTAATCGTCTACCTATTTCATTTTGTATTTTTCGAATACCCATTAAAGAATTTTAAAATATAACTCATCCGCAAGCAGTCGAATATATTCAACATTTTATACCTAAAAATCAACTAGAATAGACTTTTATAGTTGTACAA
>JAEZLC010000185.1 GCA_023435965.1 Cyanobacteria bacterium OH_CDB_58
ATTATGACTTGTGCGAATTCGTATATCGAAATAGGTTCATCTTCTTCTGTGTATTTGATTCCTAAACCACCACCAAGGTTTATATCAGTCAATTCAATCGCGTGCTTTTCTTTAATTCTAGCCATTTCGTTAAAGAACACACCAATTTCATCAAAATATACCTGTTTTTCGAATATTTGAGAGCCGATGTGAGCATGCAAGCCCGCTAAATTTAAGTTTGTATATTCTTCTTTTATAAGTTCAATGGCTTCATCGATTTGAACAAGGTCAAATCCAAATTTAGAATCCAAGTGTCCTGTTTGTATGTATTCGTGAGTATGACATTCTATCCCTGGTGTAATTCTAAGAAGAATTTTAACAGTTTTATTATAAGATTTTGCGATATTATCAAGCATAGCAAGTTCTAAGAAATTATCAACAGAAATAGCACCCACACCTACTTTTAATGCCAGTTCAATTTCATCTGAATTTTTATTATTACCATTAAAAATAGTGTTTGACATATCAAAACCTGCAGCATTAGCAGTGTATATCTCACCACCAGAACATAAGTCAAGTCCAAACTGCTCCTCTTGCATTATTCTGCAAATTGACTTAGTCATAAAAGCTTTTGCCGCGAACATCATGTTGATATTAGGATAATCTTTAAAAGCATTTTTATAATCTTTTGTTATGGAGCGAATTGTAGCTTCATCAAAAATATAAAGGGGCGTTCCGTATTGGTTTGCCAAATCTACAAGATCACAACCGCCAATCTCTAAATGGTTGTTATCGTTTACTACTGTCGTCATGGGCCTGATATCCTGGTTTGCTGTTCTTTGCATTTTTTATCCTCTGTATTCACTATTCTATGAGACAATTTTAACATCAAAAAGGTTATAATACTAATAAGATTTGATAAAATTCGAAAAAGTATTATTATATAACTATGAAGAGATTTTTAATATTTTTAACTGCGATTATTGTGCTTCAATTGCCTTCACTTGCAAAGATTGACGATTATGACTTGTTATATTATCAGGCAAATCTTAGTGATGTTAAGTTAATGCATGACCTTGATCCGTTTCAGGATGAAGAATATCAAAAATACGCATGGTCTCCATATCCACTATTCAGAACCAGTTCTTATATGTATTTCAAGAATATAACACTTCCTCCCGGGTATTATCTTTTAACTCCAAGAACACTAAAGGGAAAAGATTATATTTTGTTTAAATCTGCAGGTAAAGTAAAATACATAATTCCTGTAGTCAAAAAAGAGACAACCCCAATCGACTTTTATCAAAGACAAATGCCTGTTCCAAAGCAAACAAAATGGCAAAAATTCTGCAAAAAAACCAGTGACTTATTTTATAAATTAGCAAAAAACTCTAAAAAAATTCCTCCGCCAAAGTCTTTTATAGACATAAACCTAGAAGGAAGATATTTTATTGTAAAACTGTATTATGGAGACGATTGCTACATAATGGCATTCAGGAAAGATCAATATTAGTTACACTATAGACCTAATAATTTTTCTTATTTTGTTCTTGATCTTTACAAATAAGCCTTTATTAAAGTTTGCAAAATTCTCTTTAAAATTACAATTCAGCATTCTGCAATACATTTTGCAGCCTTTTATAGCCTTTCTGCAAGAGTCTGACTTCGCATTTACCCAAATTTCTTCCGGGGAAGATGTTCTTAAAGAACCAACAGGCTCCATGTTAAAGCAAAGTCTAACGTCACCGTATGGATCTATGGCAAAATTGGTCCAGCCCACATCGCATTTTATAGTTTTCAATATATCTGACGGATTATTGAAAAATACTTTTAATGCCTCTAGCTGCTCATAAGAATTGTAAATTGAATGACCTGCCTTTTTCATTTCGATGAGTTTGTCAATTACTTTAATTGCTTCCTCTGTCATACTCATGTACATTTCAAGCAGATCTTTAGGCATCCTATAAGAACCTGTATTTAAGCCTTTTCTGGCACTGTACGCATGGAATGATTCAGTATCATCTACTAGCTGAAACATAATTCCATCTAACTTATTTTTTGTGACAAATTCAACCAGAGGAATAATCTCACCAAGGTTTTCTTTAAACATAATCGTTGCAATATTTATACCAAGATTGCTTCCTCTCTGATTTTTCATTTCATTTAATGTCAAAACAGCGTCTATAGCTCTTTTACAACTCTCATCTCTTCCTCTTGATTTGTCGTGAATAGAACAGTCATTGATTGAATTGAGAGAGATATTGATGCTCTCTATCGATGAATTGAGAATATCATCATAATGTTGGCTTATACTAAATGCATTTGACATGGTAGAAGGGTGTAGATTAAGAGACTTGGCATAGTCTGCAAGTTCAAAAATATCACCTCTCAAAAAGGGTTCTCCTCCTGAAAAACAAAACCAAAAGCCTTCTCCTATCCAATTTCTAAGTTTTAAGATAATATCTTTCCACTCGGAGGTTGTTAATTCTTTGTGTATTACCTCGCTTGCGTCTGTGGTCCATTTTGAGCAAGTCACACACCTCATCTGA
>JAEZLC010000203.1 GCA_023435965.1 Cyanobacteria bacterium OH_CDB_58
CTTATGACCGCCATATACTTAGGCTTGCCAACATCGCAAATATTATTTTCTGTCTCTTGTGTGTTTATTATGTGGGTCGAACTACTATCTGATGACATCTTTTACCTTATCTTGTTGTTAAATGCAATCAATTTAAAAACCGAGCTGCATCTAGCAGTTTATATTATAATTGAAAAACTTTTAAAAGTCTATTTTATATAGCTCAAACATATTGTTTAAGCCCAAAATTCGATTATTGTGTGTTTTTTGCTATGTGAAAATCTTTTGTAGTAAAATATTATCAAGCAAAACTATAAAAAGGAAGTATAAATGACAGATCAGCTTAGCGGAAATGAAATAAGAAGAGCATTTCTAGACTTTTTTAAAGATAAACATCAGCACACTGAGGTTAAAAGCTCAAGCCTAGTACCGGACAACCCGACTGTACTTTTGACAACAGCCGGAATGCTTCAGTTTGTTCCTTATTTTTTAGGACTGGAGCAGGCCCCATACGAACCTAAGCGAGCTACTACTTGCCAAAAATGTGCAAGAGCGGGCGGAAAAGATTCCGATATAGAGAACGTAGGCAGAACCCCAAGGCATCATACTTTCTTTGAAATGCTGGGTAATTTCAGCTTTGGTGACTATTTTAAAAAAGAAATCATTCCCTGGAGCTGGGACTTCGTAACGAACTATTTAAAACTTGATCCAAACAAACTCTGGATTACGGTTTTTGAAACAGATGATGAAGCTTTTGATATCTGGCACAATGATGTAGGAGTGCCCAAAGAAAGAATATTAAGAAAAGGCGAAAAAGACAATTTTTGGGGTCCTCCCGGTGCCTCCGGTCCTTGCGGCCCTTGTTCGGAAATCCACTATGACCTAGGAGAAGAACTGGCTTGTTCAGACGAGTGTTCAATCGATACTTGCGAATGTGACAGATGGGTTGAAATATGGAACCTTGTATTTATGGAGCTTTTCCAAGATGAAGAAGGCAACAGATCACCTCTTGAAAAGAAAAACGTAGATACAGGAATGGGACTGGAAAGAATTACAATGGTAGTCCAAGGCAAAGGTTCTACCTTTGAAACAGATCTATTAACACCAATCTTGAACAAAGTATCTGAAATGACTGCTGTACCATACAAGCAAGATGAAAAAACCGATATTTCTCTCAGAATAATAACCGATCACGCAAGATGCGTAAGTTTTATGATAAATGATGGAATAGTCCCCGGTAACGAAGGAAGAAGTTATGTTCTAAGAATGATTTTAAGAAGGGCACTAAGACACGGCAAATTATTAGGTCTTGAACTTCCTTTCCTATACAACATAGTCGACACCGTAATTAATACTTACAAAGGTGCATATCCTGAGCTCGAAACTAACAAAGAAAAAATCAAAAACACCATAAAACAAGAAGAAGAAAGATTCAAAATCACCTTAGACAGAGGTTACAAGCTTATAGAAGAGCTCTTGGAAGAAAACAAGGACATAAACGGCGAAAACGCGTTCAAGCTATATGATACATTTGGTTTTCCTTTAGAGCTTACGACGGAAATTGCTGCCGAAAAAGGATTAAAAGTTGATATTGAAGGCTTTAATCGAGCAATGAAAGAGCAAAAGGAGAGAGCAAAAGCCGCTACTCAAAAAATAAGTCTCACAAACGACCTGGTATATGTAGATATTGAAAACAAATTCGGCTCGACTGAATTTTTAGGCTACGAAAAGGCTCAAGCACAGGCAAAAGTAATCGCAACTGTTGAAGCAGGCGACTTTATTGACGTAATCTTGGACAAAACCCCATTCTACGCAGAATCAGGCGGACAAGTCGGAGACACAGGAATAATAGAATGCGAAAACTTTAAAGCAGAAGTTTTAAACACATTCAAAGTAAACAAACTTTTTGTTCACAGAGTGCAGCTTATAAATGGAGAAATCTCACTTTCTGATACAGTAAGTGCAACAATCGATATCGAAAGAAGAAGAAACATAACAGCACACCATACAAATGCCCACTTGCTTCAGGCAGCACTTATAAAAGTACTTGGAAATGAAGTAAAACAAGCAGGTTCTCAGGTAGAAGAAGGAAGAACAAGATTCGACTTTTCTTTCCACAGAGCTCTTACTCAAGAAGAAGTGCAAAAAGTAGAAAATATAATCAATGAATGGATTTCACAAGATTATAAACAACAAACAACCGTGATGAACATAGAGGAAGCAAAAAAGGCCGGAGCTATGGCTTTATTCGGCGAAAAATATGATGAAGATGTCAGGGTTGTAAAAGTCGCAGATGTCTCATCAGAACTTTGCGGCGGAACCCACGTTGATTCGACTTCTCAAATCAGGCTGACAAAAATCACTTCAGAAAGTGCGATTGCAGCAGGTGCGAGAAGGATTGAAGCAGTCTGCGGAGAAAAAGCTTTTGAGTATTTAGACGAAAAAGCTTCAGGACTAGATAAGCTTGCACAGAAATTCAAAATCCCTCCATCAGAAGTAATAACAAGGGTGGAGAAACTCATTGATGAACATAAAACCCTTCAAAGTGAACTTGGTACATTAAAAGCAGAAAGTGCAAAACAAAAGTTTCAAGCACTGGTCGAAAAGGCTGAAGTAACACAAGTAGGAAAAATTCTTGTTGAAAAAGTTGAAAATTTCGATCCGCAGGCAGTAAAAACAGGTGTCGAGATGCTATCTTCAAAACTTGGAGAAAGCCTTATCGTCATCGTATCCAAAGTTAGCAATGATCAAGTTTTCATAATGGTTAAAGCAGATGAATCATTTGTAAAAAAAGGTATCAATGCAGGTCAAATCGTAAGCAAAATCGCTCAAGCAACAGGAGGAAAAGGCGGCGGAAGACCAAACTTTGCACAAGGTGCCGGAAAAGACCCTCAGGCTATAGATTCTATATTAGAAGAAATAAAAGCTGACATCAAAAAAACAGCAGTCTAATCAAAACGAAATAAAGTATATTTTAAAAGAGCTACCAATCGGTAGCTCTTTTAACTATCTATCAGGCCTTCACAAAGCAAGAATCTACCCAAAGGCTCGACACTGCAATACCTTGAGAGAGACTCGACAAAACATTTATTTGAACAGAAGCCGCCAGATAAATATATTTTTTCGGGCTTTTTTGCGAAATTCCATGCATTGTGAGCAATTCCGTGGACAAACTTAGAGACTGCCTCCTTTGCACTTCCTCCAGAAGCTATATCATCCATAATTTTTTCTAAACCAAAAATTCCGCACGTAATGACATATTTCTCAATTGTTGTATTCAAATCCTTTTCTGTAAGGTTATAAAACTTCAAAAGCATCTCAATAGTGGCTCCTGTACTGCTGGAGCAGGAGCTGTTCCAATCAAGGTCCTTAAATTGAGAATCCTTGAACTGAACCCACTTTGAATCCCTGCTGCCCAAGTCCAAGATTATTGCATCTTCCTGAACCTGCTTTTTGAACCCTTGCACAAGTGCTATTATCTCATTTTCATAATCTGACTCTTCTCTTATTAATGACTTTGACATATGACCTGTTGCCCTATCAAATTTAAAGTCAATATTTTTTAAAACAGAAGAAGGAAGAATGTAGTATTTTTTCGATGATGCTTCTCGAACAAGGTACTGAGAAAATGAACTCATTTTATCTGAACCTTCAGCCTCAATTATTTTTGCCCAGGTAGTACCTGCATCTAATACAATATTTGTCATCTTAATCTTAAAAACGCCTCTATCTTAGCCTTTGTAGAATTTGTAACCGTGTCATCGATATCAATATAAAGACCATTATACTTATCTGCAAGATATTTTGCCAGTTGTGCCTTCGCGCAAAAAGCTTGAGAATAAAAAACCGTAGGCACATTCTGATCAACATACATTTCAAGTTCAATATCAGCGGGAGTGTTAGCTTCTACACATCTGGTCCATCCGTACAAATGAGTTTCATCGGGAAACAACTCAAGTATAGACAAGTCATTAGGAGGAACTCCCCAAAAACCGAACTTAGGTATTGACTGTTCTAAAGGCTGATTTACAGGATCTACAATCGCTGCTGTTATGAGTTCAACCTTTTGTCTTAGGGGAAGAGTAGAAGTTGATATATTAATTTCTTTTTTGTAGGTATATTCTTCAAAAACAGTTGTAACTACCTCAAAACCCATATCTTTTAGTATCTCTGAAGCGAACCACCCGCTATCACATTTGTCTTTGCCTATGGGAGCTATAATAACAAGCAAAGAATCCTTTAAAAACAATGCGTTGTTAATTATATTTTTAATTATTTTGCAATAAGCATCCGGTAATATTTTTTTGTCAGGATAAGAAAAATCAATATCCAAATCCACCCACTGTACTTGAGGATAAAGTTTCTTGTATTTGTCTATAATCTCAGGATGAGGATAGCCCCAAAATCCTATTATATTTTTTTCAATCTCTTTACTCATCTTTTCATTATAATATAAAGTGATGAATTTATTTTATAAAGCTTGTATAATTTCTATATGAAAATTTGCTCAGAAACAAAACTTGATTCCCAATTAATATACGAAGGGAAAGTCTTCACCGTAACTAAAGATACGGTAGAATTAAGCAACGGTCTAATCAGAAACAGAGAGATTGTCCACCATAACGGCGGGGTTGTAATTCTTGCGGAAAAAGACGATAAAATCCTTTTAGTGAAGCAATGTAGATACGCTACACAAGGCGAACTTCTAGAGCTTCCTGCAGGAAAGCTTGATAAAGAAAATGAAGATATTCTTGATGCAGCAAAGAGAGAATTGGAAGAAGAAACGGGTCACATAGCAAAGAACTGGAAATCGCTAGGCTTCATTTGGCCAACCCCGGGTTTTTGCAGTGAAAAGCTATACCTGTTTTACGCAACTGATTTAACTTATCACAAGCCTAATCCTGACGAGGGCGAAATAATCGAATTCTTTGAAGTTGAAAAAGAAAAAGCCTTTGAAATGGTCAAATGCGGCGAAATCAACGATGCTAAGTCTATTTGTGCACTTATGAGGGCATATTCATAATGATAAAAATGGTTGTTGTAGATATTGACGGAACAATTTTAAGCCAGAACTGTAAAATTTCTGACAAGTTAAAAAAACACGTAAAATGCCTTATTGAAAACGACATAAAAGTAGTTATTGCGACAGGAAGAATGCATTGCTCTGCCAAGCAAATTGCCAAGGAACTGGGAACTGACGCTCCGATAATTTCTTATCAAGGAGGGCTAATTATTGACAAAAACAACAACACATTATGGGCAAAATATTGTGACCAAAAGCTTGCAAGAGAAGTGGTCGAAAGATTAAGAGAAGAAGATTTCCACATAAATATATATATAGATGATAACCTTATTGCTGAAAATCACTCTCAGTACATAAAAGATTACGCCGAAGGCAAATACATAAAATATGAAATAGTTGAAAGTCTTAATAATGTCGACTTTCAGAACCTAAACAAAATCCTAGCGATTGATTATGACACACAAAGAATCGACTCAATCATCAAAAAGCTAAGCGACATCTACAAAGAATCCCTATACATAGTGAAATCTACCCCATATTTTTGTGAAGTTTCACACCCCGAGGCTACAAAAGGAAATGGGATAAGGTTTTTAGCCCAGCAATGGGGGATTGATCAAGAAGAAATAATGGCAATAGGCGATCAAGATAACGATATAGAAATGCTTCTGGCAGCAGGAGTAAGAGTTGCTATGGGCAATGCAACTGAGAATCTTAAAGAAGTATCTAACTTTATCACAAAAACCGTCGATGAAGACGGGGTAGTCCACGCAATCAATAAATTTACGGGAATAAAGGTGTAAAAATGGAATTAAGGATAGGACAAGGGTTTGACCTTCACAGACTTGAAGAGAACAGAAAACTTATCATAGGCGGAATAGAAATCGATCACGAAAAAGGACTTCTCGGGCACTCAGATGCTGATGTTCTTGCCCACTCTATAACCGATGCTCTTTTAGGTGCTTTAGCTCTTGGAGATATCGGCACACATTTCCCGGACAATGACCCTCAGTACAAAGGTATAGACAGCCTTATCCTTTTGAAAAAAGCATATGAACTGGTAAAACAACAAGGTTATACAATCAACAATCTTGATAATACGATAATGGCTCAAGAGCCCAAAATGAAGCCGCATATACCTAAAATCCAACAAAAACTTGCAGAAACATTAGAGATAGAACCTTCTAAAATATCTATAAAAGCAAAAACAATGGAAGGTGTTGACGCTGTCGGAGAAAAAAAAGCTATATCAGTTCAAAGCATTGTTTTATTAAAATCTTCAAATAATTTATAATCAACTATTGTATAAATAATAAATTCGTGATAATTTCGTATAAAGTTATCACAATTTGGAGATATGTTGTGAAAATAATCGCATCTTTTCCCCCAAGCATCTTGGGCAATACCACCAGCTCTTCTTTTTTAAAGGATAAATACACAAAGAATTTTTCATCTATACCGATATCCTTTGGAGCGAAACAAAATAACAATGACTCTTTTAAAAAACAAAATAAACAAGAATTTATTATCGTCGAAGGAATAAACAGAAGGTTCGGAAGAGATGGTCTAAAATTCATCGAAAAACAAACCCACGACAAGAAACCAATAGAAAGAATTACTTTCTTTGAAAATGAAAAAGACATCTGGAAAGTAGAGTCATTTTCAAACGGAGTTCACTCTAAAACAAAGTCATTTTTCGAAAATGGAGAATTAGCTTGCCTATCAGAATACAAAGAAGGTATCATTTCAAAAAAAACTCTATACAGGGAAACTGAAGATACAGATATTGCCTGCTTTGATTTTAAAAACAAAAAAGTAAAAATAAAAAAGGGGAAAATCAAACACTCCCTAAAGAAAGTCATAGAATACAAAGACGGAAAGATGTGCAAAGAAACCGAATATCATGACAACGGCAAATCAATCCATCTTATCTATACATACGACAAAAATGAAAATATGATTGGAATCAAATCCTTTAGAGAAAATGGAGCAATCTACCACTCCATCTGGGAAGGCTTAAACGGATTCTACCCAGAGGATGAATGCGAAGATGAACTCGGAATACCTATTAAAAATTACAAAAGAAGCCCTAAAAAAGATTTGCCTAAATTTTTAAGCTAGCAAAATAAAAATACTTTTACAACAAAAAAGACGGAGTATAAACCCCGTCTTTTTTATATTATTTTTCTAATCTTTTAACGAACTGATAAGTTCCTCTATTGCATTTTGCTGAACTTGCAGCTCTTCGATTCTGGCTTTTGTCTGCTCTATTAAGTCAGCTGGAGCATTAGAAACAAACTTTTCATTTTTCATTCTACCCTCTAAGCTGTTCTTTTCGTTTAGAACTTTTTGGAGTTTTTTATCTTGCCTTGCAACTTCTTCCTTCAAATCAATAAGGCCTGCGAGAGGAATTATGATTTTTGAATTGCCGACGACTGCAGATGCGGATTGTTTTAAAGTTACTTCTCCATCATTTGAATACATAATATTTTCAACCCTTGCAAGCCTTTTTATGTATGATTCGACTTTTTCAAAAATCATTTTTTCATTTTCTGTTGCAATTACATTTATATCTACTTTTGTAGAGACAGGGATGTTAAAACTTTGTCTGACGTTTCTTAAAGACTTAATCGTTTCAAATACAAGCTCCATTTGAACATTTTCTTCTTTAAAGCTCAATTCATCCTGATATACAGGGAAATCAGCTTTCATAATAGTCTTCACATTCTTCTCTAAAGGCAATAACTGCCAGATTGATTCTGTAATGTGCGGCATTATAGGATGGAGAAGTCTCAAAGTCTGATCCAATACATACCTTAACACCCTTTGTGTGTTAAGTTTAATCGATTCATCTTGGAGCTGAATTTTTGCAATCTCTACATACCAATCACAGTAAGAATTCCAGAAGAAATCATAAAGGATATGTGAAGTTTCGCCTATTCTATAGTTTTTAATATTTTCATTTGTTTCTTTAGCAACTTCATTCAGCTTGTTCAAAATCCACTTATCGGCAAGAGTGAGTGTTGCAAAATCAACTTCATTGCTATCAACCCCTTCTAGGTTCATAAGAACAAAGCGTGATGCGTTCCATATCTTATTTGCGAAGTTTCTTCCGTACTCGAACTTTTCATCGCCGACTTTTATGTCTTGTCCGCCGTATGTACAGAGTGACGTGAGGGTAAATCTCAACGCATCACTGCCGTATTTATCAATAATCTCAACAGGATCGATTGTATTGCCCTTAGATTTAGACATTTTTTGCCCGTGCTCATCTCTTATCAATCCGTGTATGTAAACAGTTGAGAACGGAGCTTTTTCAGTAAACTCGTATCCCATGGTAATCATTCTTGCTACCCAGAAGAAGATAATATCAAAACCGGTAACAAGAGTATTTGTAGGATAAAATTTCTTAAAGTCAGGTGATTGAGTATTTGGCCAGCCCATTGTAGAAAATGGCCATAATCCTGAAGAAAACCAGGTATCTAAAACATCAGAATCCTGAGTATATTTAGACGGATCAGGATTATCCTTTGCAACCACCATCTCACCTGTCTCATTGTGATAATAGGCAGGAATTTGATGTCCCCACCACAACTGACGAGAGATACACCAGTCTCTGATATTGGTCATCCAACCAAGATAGTTTTTGGTCCACCTTTCAGGAACAAATTTTATCTCGCCTTTATCTATACATTCTATCGCTGCTTTAGCAAGCGGCTCCATTTTTACAAACCATTGTTCTGAAAGTAGCGGTTCTATTGTAGTTCCACATCTTTGACACTTGCCTACGTTATGCTCATGGTCTTTTATTCTTATCAACGAATTATTTAACTTAAGCAATCCGATTGTTTTTTCTCTGGCTTCATACCTATCTAGCCCTTGTAACTCAGGAAGAACTTCAGCACAAACTTTCATTTTTCCTTCACCATCTATAACCCAAATTGGATTTAAACCGTGCCTTTTTCCGATTTCAAAGTCATTTGGATCGTGAGCTGGGGTAATCTTTAAAGCACCGGTTCCAAAACCTTTTTCGACATATTCATCTGCAATTATGGGGATTTCTCTTCTTGTCAAAGGAAGGCATACCGTTTTACCTATTAAATCTTTGTATTTATAATCATTTGGGTTAACTGCAACCGCAACATCACCATATATTGTTTCAGGTCTTGTTGTGGCTACTACTATTGCTCCAGGCTCGTCTTTTAAAGGGTAGCTAATCTCCCAAAGATTGCCAGCTTCTGTTTCATACTCGGTTTCTACATCAGAAATCGCACTCTGGCAACGAGGACACCAGTTTACGATATATGCACCTTTATAAACAAGTCCTTTTTCATACAGTTTTATGAAAACTTCCTTAACAGCCTCAGAACATCCCTCATCAAACGTGAAACGTTCTCTTGACCTATCAAAAGACGCTCCTAATCTTTTAAACTGATTAAGAATGGCACTCTTATGTTCATTTGCCCATTCCCAAGTTTTTTCAAGGAACTTTTCTCGTCCTAAATCGTGTCTGGAAACTCCGTCTTCTCTAAGTTTTTTCTCAACTACGTTCTGAGTAGCAATTCCGGCGTGGTCTGTTCCCGGGAGCCAAAGTGCTTCGTAGCCGGCCATTCTGTGGTATCTGATTAGAATATCTTGCAATGTCCCATCCAAAGCGTGGCCCATATGAAGAACACCGGTTACGTTTGGAGGAGGAATCACTATCGAATAAGGCGGTTTGTCAGAATTAACATCTGCTTTAAAACAATCATTGTCTTCCCAGAGTTTATAAATAGCTTCCTCTGTGGCCTTAGCATCATAAACCGTCGGTAAATCACTTATTTTTGTATTATTCATAATTCTCGCCTTATTTCTTTATATAATATTTTTTATTTTAGTAATGACTCGCCTGTCATTTCAACAGGTTTTTCAACGTTCAATAACTCTAGTATTGTCGGAGCAACATCGCACAATGCACCTGAATCTTTAAGCTCAACACTATTATCATTAATTACGAAAAACGGAACTTTGTTTGTTGTATGAGCAGTGAATGGCGCATGAGTCACAGGATCTTCCATACACTCGGCATTCCCGTGGTCAGCTGTTAGCAACATAGTAACGTTTTTCTCTTTCGCTCTCTGTGCTATTTTACCGACACACTCATCAACTGTTTCTACAGCCTTGACAGCAGCATCAAAAACACCAGTATGACCAACCATATCAGGATTAGCAAAGTTTACAAGTATAAATCCGTAGTCATCGTTGTCCAATGCTGCAAGGACTTTATCACAAACCTCATAAGCACTCATCTCTGGCTGCAAGTCATAAGTAGCAACCTTTGGAGACGCGACCAAGACTCTTGTTTCAAGCTTGTTTGGAGTTTCTTCACCACCGTTAAAGAAGAACGTAACATGTGCATATTTTTCTGTTTCTGCAGTCCTTAGCTGTTTAATGTTATTTTTGTCCAACACTTCTCCAAGGATATTTGTGAGCCTTTGCGGTTCAAATGCCACCGGGAAAGTGAAAGTTTCATCATATTGTGTGAAAGACATATAATAAAGATTTTTTCTTACTGCTTTTCTTTCAAAGCCGTCAAATTTTTCAAAAGCTATAGCCTTTGATATTTCACGGGCTCTGTCAGGCCTGAAGTTAAAGAAAACAACAGCATCATTGTCATTAATTCTTGAATTATCGCCTTCTATCACTGTAGGAAGAACAAATTCATCATTAGTACCTTGAGAATATGAGTTTTCAACAGCCTCTACCGCACTTGAAGCCACAAGTCCGTCTCCGAAGAGAATGCAGTTGTAAGCTTTTTCCACTCTATCCCATCTGTTATCCCTATCCATAGCATAATATCTGCCCATAACTGAAGCAACTTTTGGAAGCCCAACTGTCGCCAATTTTTCATCTACCATTGATAAATATTTAACTGCACTTTGAGGAGGAGTATCTCTTCCGTCTAA
>JAEZLC010000221.1 GCA_023435965.1 Cyanobacteria bacterium OH_CDB_58
GCATTATTCTGAAAGGAAGCTCTGATGAAATCCCTTATGACAGTTCGAACCTTATTTATAAGGCTGCTGTTAAGTTTCTGGAAGCTGCCAATATTAATTGCGGGAAAATAGAAATATTCATTGAGAAAAATATCCCTGTAGCAGCCGGACTGGCGGGCGGAAGCTCTAATGCCGCAGGTACTTTTATTGCCTTAAACTATTTATTTGACAATGTTTTGTCTGAATCAAAAATAAATGAACTTTGTTCAAGCTTGGGATCTGATTTGAATTTTTGCCTAAAAGGCGGTTGTGCTATATGTACATCAAGGGGCGAAATCATTGAAGCTTTGCCTCCAGTAGATTTAGATGTTTCTTTGGTTAAACCGAAATCTTTCGGTATTTCGGCAAAAGAAGCCTATACAAAATTTGCACATCTTGAAAATAAGTCAAATCCCAATAACACGTTAAAAATGGAAGCCATTATAAAAAAGGGGGAATTTGATCCTTCACTCTTATATAACAGTTTGGAGTACGCCGTTATAAATGATTATACCAATCTTATTGAAATTAAGGCAAAACTGCCAAATTCCATGATGTCAGGCAGTGGTCCAACTTTTTTCGTGTTGGATTCAAATGTTAAGGCTAGCTTTGACAATGAAAAATTTGCTATAATAGAAAACCTTAAAACGATTCCTCAAGGGGTTAGTATTATATAAGGGTTTTTATTGTGAAAGATATTGTTTCTACAGAACAAATTAACCAGAATACGACGGACATCGACCTTAATGATTCTCTTGGTATAGTTAGTCTTATAAACCAAGAAGATATGCTTGTTGCTCAATCAGTTCAAAAAGTTTTGCCTGAGATTGCAAAGGCTGTAGATAATATAAGCCGGAGCTTTGTAAGTGGTGGTAGACTTTTGTATTTTGGAGCCGGGACCAGCGGAAGATTGGGTGTTCTTGATGCTTCTGAGTGCCCACCTACCTTTAGCACCAATCCCGAAAGGGTTCAAGGGATAATAGCCGGTGGTGATACGGCTCTGAGAAATGCGATTGAGGGAGCTGAGGACTCATTTGAACTTGCAAGAGAAGATTTTAAGAAAGTAAAAGTATCTAAAAACGATTCAGTAGTTGTAATTTCGGCTAGCGGAAATGCTAATTATGTGCTTGAAATAGAAAAGTTAGCGAAAGAAATAGGTGCAAAGACAATTGCCGTAACCTCTAACCCTAAAGCTAAAATTAAAGAATATGCCGATTGTTTCATTTGTACCGAAACGGGACCGGAAGCAATTACCGGTTCAACAAGAATGAAAGCCGGCAGTGCTCAGAAAATGGTTTTGAATATGCTCACTACAGCGTCTATGGTAAAGATAGGCAAGGTGTATAAGAATTATATGGTAGATGTTAAGCCCACCAATCTCAAGTTGAAAGAAAGAGCTCTCAGGTTCGTCTGTCAAATTGCGCATGTTGACGAAACAGTTGCTCAAAAAGAACTGACAAATTCCGGCTATAACTTAAAACAAGCCGTTCTTCGGCTAAAATATAATATAAGTTCTGCTGAAGCAGCTCAGCTGATAGAAGAATTCAACGGTGTTTTGAGAAGGATATTTAATTATTTAGACTCTAAAAATTAGTCTTCATCAAGGTAAGAAACTATTTTTGCGATGTTTTTCTCAAACTTGGAGAGTTGATGCTCCATTATTTCCATTTTTTGGTTTAATACTTTGTTGTTTATTGAATTCTCGTTTGCAGAAATAACCTGTGAAGCGATGAAGTCCAAAATTGTTTTCATTTCAGATCCGTCTTCGCCTTTTTCAATCTTGGAATCTATAGAAGTGAGTTTTTCTTCCAGCGTAGATATTCTATCAATTTTGCTTTCCAAAGATGAAACTTTATCCTCAAGTCTTGAGATTGTATTTTGCTGTTGAACGAATTGTGCCGAGATTTGTTGTACAATCGTGTCTGTTTTTTCAATGTTCTCTTGAGAGAATGATTCGAATTTTTCAGAAAGTTCGGTTAAAGAATATTTCAACTGGTTCATTTCAGCTTTTGGTGAGCTGTTTAAAGTTTCAACATTCTGTAGTTGAATATTTTCTAACTGATTTTGTAGGTTTTCGATATTTTGTTTAAGACTATCAAAAGTTTCTTCAGTCGAATCAATCCATTGGGCAAAGAGTAAAAATGCTTCATTTAGGTTTTGGCTTGTTGTAAGGTTATTTGCCGCAATCTTTTTGATTGTGTTTACTTTGTTGTCAAGCAAAGTAAATTGTTTTGCAGGATAGAACTCTGCAACTTTTCCTTTTAGATCTTCTATGAGGGACTGAAATCTGTCTACATGATTTCTGAATACTTTGTTTGCATCGTCTGATGTTAGTATAAGCTTGTTTGTTCTTTTGCTTATGCTTGCGATGTCGTCGTTTATAGACTCAAATTGTTCTTTGACTTCTTCGGTGGTCTTGGTATTGTTGTCCAAAATGCAGTGTAATTTTGCGAAATCTGACTCTATATCAAGAAGAGTGTATATATAATCTTCAGTATCATCTTTTGTTGCACTTGTGATTATCGCAAATTCGTTTGAAAGTTCTTCAAGCTTGCCTTTGATATCTTCTATTTTATATCCCCAGGTAGAGATGTTTGAGACGTTTTCACTTACTTCGTCGACTTTGTTTGAAAGTTCATTTAAACAATTTAGTTTATCAGAAATATCATCTATTTTAACAACCCAATTATTCAGCAATGAAAGGTTTTCATAGATTATATCTATTTTATTGGCAGTATCTTCTTCATCTTCTGTTATCTGATTAGATTCTTCGATTTTTTCGTTTAGAGAGTCAATTTCTTTGTTTATAGAGTCAAGTTTTGCTGCCCAGTCGTTAAGAATAGATATGTTTTCATAAACTATATCGACTTTTTCAGAAAGATCATTAAAGTCTATAGAGTTTTCTCTTTCTTCATCAATTTTTTTATTTAATAAAATAACATTTTTGTTTATTTTATCCAGGTTCTTAAGCCAATTATTGATAGTGTTGATATT
>JAEZLC010000226.1 GCA_023435965.1 Cyanobacteria bacterium OH_CDB_58
CATCAAAAACGTCATAGAAACTGGAAACAAAATTACCCAAGATACCACAAAACTTTCTCAGGCACTAAAAGGTGACAACATGAAACAAGGTAAGTGGGGAGAATTAATACTAGAAAGAGTTTTAGAGCTTTCAGGACTTAAAAAAGGTGAAGAATACGTGGTTCAATCAGGAATAGGAACTCAAAGACCTGATGCAACTGTATTATTACCGGAAAATAAAGCGATTTTCATTGATGCTAAAACAACATTGGCTTCATACGAAGCATTCATCAATGCTCAATCTGACGAAGAAAAAGAGTATTACTTAAAACAATTTAAAGACTCGACGAAAAACCATATTATGAACCTGTCGAAAAAAGAGTATTTCGAAACTCCCGAATACAACTCACCTGAGTACGTGTTGATGTTTATCCCTATTGAAAGTTGCTACTCAATGCTTTTCTTAGAGGACTCTCAGCTTTGGGAGCTGGCATGGAAAAACAAAGTAATGCCGACATCTCCATCTACTCTATTGGCTGCTCTCAAGATAATAAACAGCTTCCACATAGTAACAAGACAAAACAACAATGCTCTGGAAATAGCGCAACTTGCTGGAAAAATGTACGATAAATTCGCAGATATGATTAAAGACTTGAATTCTGCACAAAAATCAATAAATCAAATTTTTACAAAACTTGTTGGAAGAGATAACATAATAAGACAAATCGAAAGACTTCAAGAACTTGGAGCTAAAACATCAAAACAAATTCCAGCTGTTTCTGAAGAATTAATATCTACAAATCAGGAATAACTTTATTTGAAGTAAGGAAACAAAAGCAGAGTCCCATTTTCATCTCGCCATTGCATCCACCCAATTTTGGTATGCTGACCTATATCAAGAACTGAAACCAGCATCCAGTTTCCTCTTATCATAGAAAAATTTATATATTTAGCATGCGTAAAGCTTTCTAACCCCTGTGACTCTCGAGAATCTTGGCTATACAACCTTCGTTTATCATCGGGGACATCTCTAAAGATATATAAACCATTTTTCTTACCCCAATCATAAAATGCGTTTCGCCACGTCTTAAAAGCAGTATAATCAGTCTGTTTTACCCATCCGGTGAGACCTTTTTTCTGATCATAATAAATCTCATACCAACCGTTTTCTTGATTAGATTCTACCGTAACAAGTGCTATTGCTTTTGATGGGACATAAGCAACGATAGTATTTTCAAGGCTACTGGGTTCATTTATAATAGGCTGATATTGTGCTTCTTTTTCATAATCAATTCTTTTTAAAACCGCAGAATTTTCATCTGGCTTAGCATATACGTTGAAAGATTTTGTTAAATTTAAAACGCCAAAGCCATAATGCCTGATACTAGAAGATGAAGAAGGCATAATATCGGCAAAAGCATTGCCGGTAAAGAACAACAGGAATAATATCAGTATAAAAATCCTTCTCATACTGAAAGTATAATCAATATAAGCCAAAAAGTCGAACTTTTGTTAACAAATTGCAAATATTAGCCACATGTATAGATACCATGCTTTTATATTTATAATATTATTTATAAGGTTACTTCAAGGAGTATAAGTTATATGAAAATCTCATCCATCGGTGTAATAAGAAACACCTCGCCTGTTGCAGCGAACAAAATCTCTTCAAACTATAACATGTCTGCACCGATAAAATTCGGGAATTCTCAAGATATATTTGATTTTTCTGATATAGACGGTGTCTCTCATCTTGAGATAGACACGGAAAATATTCCTCAAAACATTTCAATGCAAGGATACAATTATTTCCTATATGACCAGTTTGCTGGTAGCATAGGCGATGCTCTGCTGACAATGAAATTTCAAAGCAGAAAATGGGATGGGATTTATGACGGGAAGATTTTTGAAATAAAATCTAAAAGATCTTCAAGCCCTCAATTCAACATTAGAGGGGAAATAGGAAAAAAACGATTTGAAACAAAAGCCGCAACTATTGATGAAAAATCCTTCATCACTGGCTGGTACGATAAACAAAGCATAAAACTAAGAGCATTCGACTGCTGTAATTTCTCCCACGTAAAAGGAACTATAGGCAGTGAACCTGTCGAATTCAGAATAGAAAAACTGGAAGAAGGCAAGGAAACTAGAGGAAGAATCGGCGATACTGAATTCATCTTTTTACAGAAAAAAGATTCTATCCAAGGAGGCATAACACAAGACAATGAATTATTACCGATTATCATTGCAATAACAGATAGAACCGACAATAGAAATTTTACTAACGGTCGTACAGAAAACAACTATGATTATGTCTGCGATCCAAGGGTAGACTAAGACAATATTAACAGAAAAGAGCCGATTGATATCGGCTCTTTTTGTTATTTATTCTTACTTAAAAAGTAGTTTCTTTTACTTTATTCTTAACTTCTTCAGCTAATTTCCTAGCAAAATCTTCAGCACTCATGTTGCCGACAGGACCTTTTCCTCTAACTCTAACCGCAACTTCATTATTTTCGATTTCTTTATCACCCATTACAGCAACGTAAGGGATTCTCTTATCTTGTATAGCTTCTCTGATTTTGTAATTCATACTCTCAGATCTATCATCCAGCTTCGCTCTTATGCCATATTCCAATAATTTGTCATAAACTTGTTTTGCATAATCACAATGTCTGTCAGCAATAGGCACAACTGAAACTTGAACCGGTGCTAACCACATCGGGAACGCACCTGCGTAATGTTCAATAAGTATACCCATAAATCTTTCCATAGAACCGAATATAACCCTATGAAGCATAACAGGAGTTTTCATAGAACCGTCTTGATCTTGGTACTTGATGTCAAATCTTTCAGGTAAGTTAAAATCTAACTGGATTGTAGCACCTTGCCATGTTCTACCTAAAGCATCTTTAAGTTTAAAGTCGATTTTTGGTCCATAAAATGCACCATCGCCTTCATTTATTT
>JAEZLC010000236.1 GCA_023435965.1 Cyanobacteria bacterium OH_CDB_58
CTTAAAACCTATGGTTTTAGATGACATCAAATAAAAAAACGCTTTATCTTTGGGGAGTATCCAAGATTTGAGCTTTAATCCGTATGTTAATTTTACGGACTCTGCTATATCCAACTTTTTTATTAATGGGAACATTGTTTCACCACAGACCAGTCGTATTTTTATCTGATTTTGATTATGTTTCTGGTTTAATTCTTTTAGACACATAATTGCAGGTATTGTTAACAGGCAATCACCTATGCGGTGAGGGAGTACTATATCAAGAGAAACTGTTTTTCTGTGTTTTGTCATCTTAAGTTTATTTCATTTTTCATACTTAACTGTTGTTTGTCCACATCTGGATCCATGTTTGATGTTGTGCCAGATAATAAAAAAGCAATATATGTATCATGTTACCACATCAAAATATAAATCAAGTGATGTGCCACGGAATTTATGAAACTTAAAAGAGAGTGTATCCTAAAGGGCAAGGAGATATCCGTGAGCACAACTAGAAAATTATTAGGACAAAGAATAAAAGAACTTAGACAAGCAAAAGGGTTAAAGCAATCTCAATTAGCAGAGAATATAGGTATAGAACCCAGAAGCGTTAGTAAGATAGAGTCTGGTTTTCATTTTCCTAAAGATGAACATTTGCAAAAAATAGCGAATACTCTTGGAGTGGAGATAAAAGATTTATTTGAAACTTCACACTTAAAAAGTGATGCTGAATTAGTTGAAGAAATAAACGGAATACTTTCTAAAATTAATTCTGAAAAATTAAAGCAAATATACAAAGTTATAGAAGCTATGATTAAATAAGCCTATAGTACGAACAAATTTCACTTAGAATTTTAACTTTTTATAGATTTAAAAAATGAGTTTCAATTCAAAACGAATTTTTTGTCATTTTTCCCTTATCAAATAATGGATAAATATGATACAATTGTTCTGAGATAGGAGTTGGAATTATACTCAACTATAATTAATATTAAAAGTTAAGCTATTTTGTATGGTAGTTGTAAATAAGTTTGTAATTTCAGAAAGAATTTTGTTGTGGATAATAAGTTGATAAATATTGACACAAATACAATTCCAGAAGTGTTGCATGAAACAAAAATTAAGGAAGTTCTTCTGCAGATTGAACATTGTTTTTTCTCTTCCTGTACTGAAATGGAGAGGGATGTCTATGAGGTAAGAATCAAAAGTCCTTCTAAAAAGAATCTTACTTTTGAAGAAATTGGTAATTGTTATGGTGTATCTCGTCAACGGATTGACCAAGTTGATAAAAGAACAAAAATTAAATTAAAAAAATATTTCAATAAATTCTATAACATAGAAGAATATTTATCTAATTCTGAAATTGATATAATAGATCATAAGATAATAAATAATGAATATTTATTTCTGTTCAAAATTTGTGTTGAACCAAATATATTTATCGACGTTGATACTTCTTTAATTTTTAAAGATAAGAATAAATTTTACAATTTGTCTAATATGATAGTAAAAGAATTTAAGGAATCTATTCCATATTATGATAGTTGTATTTCGGATAGTATCAAAGAAGCTTTTTTAAAAGAATACAAAAGTTTTCCACAAAACAAGTTGGCTAATATTATACTTTCTATAAAAGAAAATTTATGTAAAAAATCTTTTATTTCTTTAGAACCTTTAGAATCTAATAAATATTTACTTGATACAAAAAATAAGCATGTAAACAAAGACATAAAGTTAGAGTATTTTTTTAAAATATTATATCCAGAAGGTATTCATTTACCGCAGAAAAAAACTGATCTTTTTGAGCAAAACATCGAAATTTTAAGAACCGCAATGCCGGAGGAAAAAGCTGTAAGCAGAAGATTATATCAAAAACTTGTTGGGCATCCTAAGGTAATCGCATCAAATTTTGGAGAATTTATACATGTTGACAATCTTAACTACGATAAGCAAATAGTCGAGGAAATTATAAATAGATGTATATACTTATTCTCACAAGGTATAAATGTTTTTAATACTAAAAACTTGTTTGAAATATTTAAAAACGAACTAATCTCTAAAGGTATCAAAAATCACTTGATGCTTCATTCTTTATTAAAATATCAAAATAGCGATAAAATAAAGCTTCATAAAGGGAACAACACTCAAATAATTAACCCAATAATAGAAGATACAAAAATTTCAATTATTGATATTAATAATTTTGCTAATAGCAAGTATCATTCTATAAATGAACAATATCCTGAAGCTGAGAGCAACTTTAATATTATTTGTGATGAAAACGACAAACGAAGAATTAAAAATACAATTAATGAATATTCATTAGAAACAAAAGAAGCTACACCAACCGAAAGAGATCAAATTGTCAAACAGCGATTAACCCAAGGAGAATTTAGGCAAGGACTTATTAATAATTATAAAGGTTGCAAATTATGCGGTCTTGATGAACCTAATTTGCTCATTGCAAGTCATATAAAACCTTGGAAAGACTCAACTGATATTGAAAAACAAGATATTGACAATGGTTTTTTATTATGTGCTTGGCACGATGCATTATTTGATAAAGGATACATTTCATTTGAGGATGATGGTTCATTGTTACTGTCAAGTCAATTTAAAAATAATAAAATTAATTTAATGGACATATCAGAACACACACGAATTAAAATTTCAGAAAATAATAAAAAGTATTTAAAATTTCATAGAGAAAATTGTTTTTTAGACAATAGGGCAAAGTCATGAAAAAGGGATCTTTAAGGGACTTATGTGTTTATAATAGCTTCGCATAAATTAATTTTCTTGGATTATAGTTTGCTCAATAAGTATGGCAAAAAATTGGAGACTATAAATAAAAAACGACCATTTTTATTTTATGGTTTTATAAAACAAAAACGCTTGACTTTAGCTTTATTATTTCCTAAAGAATAATTTAATAAATGGGTTTTAGCAAAACAAAGCAGTAGTAATGAAAATATAGAATTGTGACTATTTTTTAATATTTTGCAAATTAGGATAGAAATAAATATACTGAACATGAAGGACGGGCTTCAATTGTTACTCCGTCGTGTATATCTGCGACGAATATCCGAATTAGCTAGGTATGCTAACGCATTACATCATCATGGCCTGTTACATCTGTTACACTGATTGGCCGCGTATAAGTGAATTAGCCTGTCCTTCATTAATATAGTGAGACAAAGATGGCGAGAAAATACCCAAAACATTCTTATACTCAAACTGATGGAGAGCTACTTTACAAGTTAAATAATATTGTGGGCAACGAAGGAGCAACAAAACAAGAGATCTCCTCTTTACTTGGAATTGCGAATTTAAATGCCTTAAATATAAAGATATATGGTAATAATTCAGATTTATATCGTGAAATTATTATAAACAAGAGGAATGGCGAACCGAGAATCTTAAGAGAACCAAATGCATATTTAAAAAAATACCAAAGGAATTTGAATCACCTTATGAAGCTTCTGTATAATGGAAAAATTTGCTCTCATGGATTTGAAAAAAATAAAAACATTGTTACAAATGCTGCTGTACATGTAAATAAAAAATATA
>JAEZLC010000259.1 GCA_023435965.1 Cyanobacteria bacterium OH_CDB_58
AATATTTTGGCGAAAATTAAATATAGACAATAATAATTTTTTTTGATACATTGTTCGCAATGTTATTTGGAGGCATTTTGTTAGTAATTGGAAATCAATACACCTTATTACCTGATAGATGAGAGCAGATTGCTGCGGAATTTGGAGCTCATTCGAAAAGTTCGTGAACTTTCGGGTGCTAAGCTTGTTTTGGCATTAAAATGTTTTGCGACCTGGGGTGTTTTTGATTTGATGAAAGAGTATATGGATGGAACTACATCCAGTTCTCTTTATGAAGCCAGATTGGGTTTTGAAGAATTTGGCAAAGAAACTCATGCTTTTTGTGTAGGATATTCTAAGTCTGATATTGAAGAGATATCAAATTATTCAGACAAAATTATATTTAACTCCGTTTCTCAGCTAGAGTTGTATTATCCTTTGGTTAAAAATAAAAAACTCGGCTTGAGAATAAATCCTCAAATAAGCTATTCTCATTTTGATTTGGCGGATCCTGCCAGAAAACACTCAAGACTTGGTATTAGAAATAAGGAAAGCATAAACCCGATATTGAATAAGATTAGCGGATTGATGTTTCATTATAACTGCGAAAATGATGAATTTGAAGCCTTTTCTGCTCATCTGGACACAATTTCAAAGGAATATGGAGAGTTTATTGAGCAAGTGGATTGGATAAGCCTTGGAGGTGGAATCTATTTCACTAAAGAAGGTTATCCGATAGAGGCTTTTTGCAAGAAACTTTCTGATTTTTCCCGCAAATTCGGTGTTCAAATTTATTTAGAACCAGGAGAGAGTTCTATAACCAATTGCTGTGAACTGGTCACGAGCGTTGTTGATATAGTTCATAACGAAATAGATATAGCTATAGTAGATTCATCTATTGAAGCACATATGCTTGATCTGCTGATTTATAGGGAAAAGGCAAAAATTATGGAAGATAAAGATGCCTCATTTCAATATATTGTCGCAGGCAGATCTTGTCTGGCCGGGGACGTTTTTGGTACGTACAAATTTAAGGAAAAGTTAACTATAGGCAGTGAAATAAGATTTCAAGATGCCGCAGGATACACAATGGTAAAGAAAAACTGGTTTAATGGCTTGCAAATGCCGTCTATTATGGTTAAACAACTAAATGGAGAAATGAAAATGATAAGACAATTCGACTACAACGACTTTAAAAGTAGTCTATCTCACTTAGCAGAAGAAAAGGAGGACAAAACATGAGAAAAAACGTCTTAATTGTAGGTGCCGGCGGAGTGGCACATGTGGTAGCACACAAATCCGCCATGAATAACGACATTCTGGGTAACATATGTATCGCTTCCAGAACAAAAAGCAAATGCGATGCTATAATCGAAAGTATTGTAAGGAAAAACCACCTTAAAGATGCGTCTAAAAAACTTTATTCAAGACAGGTTGATGCACTGAACATTGAGGCTATGGTTGACTTAATAAAAGATACTGAGTCTGAAATAGTTATTAATGTTGGGCAAGCCTACATTAATATGTCAGTTTTAGAAGCCTGTATTAAAACAGGGGCAGCATATTTGGATACTGCCATACATGAAGAACCTGATAAAGTGTGTGAAAATCCGCCATGGTATGCAAATTACGAGTGGAAAAGAAAAGAAATTTGTGAAAAAGAAGGAATTACAGCGATTTTGGGAGTCGGGTTCGATCCGGGTGTTGTGAATGCCTGGTGTTCACTGGCTCAAAAAGATTATTTTGATAAAATAGACACAATCGATATATTAGACGTAAACGCAGGCAACCACGGAAAATATTTTGCGACTAATTTCGATCCCGAGATTAATTTTAGGGAGTTTAAAAAAGTGTGGACTTGGATAGATAGGCAATGGGTATTGCAAAAAGTCCACGATGTAAGGATGGATTATGACTTCCCGATTGTCGGAAATTGTCCTGTTTATCTCAACGGGCATGATGAACTTCATTCTCTTTCGAAAAACATTGATGCTAATTCTATCCGTTTTTGGATGGGGTTCGGGGATCATTATTTGAACGTTTTTTCAGTTCTGACAAATATAGGATTGACTTCAGAACAGCCTGTAAAGTTGGATGATGGGAGAGAGGTTGTTCCTCTAAAAGTTTTAAAAGCACTTCTTCCTGACCCGTCTTCTTTGGCTCCGAATTATACCGGCAAAACTTGTATCGGAAACTACATAAAGGGCATAAAAGACGGAAAAGAAAGAGATATTTTTATCTATAATTCGTGTGACCATTCACAGTGCTATCAAGAAGTGGAATCGCAAGCAATAAGCTATACTGCGGGGGTTCCTCCTGTGGCAGCTGCCATCCTTGTTGCAAAAGGAGATTGGGATACTAGGACAATGGTCAATGTTGAGGAGTTAAATCCGACTCCATTTATTGATTTGTTGGATAATATGGGATTGCCGACAGAAATTGTAGAAAATCCTGTACCTTTTAACCCACCTGCAATAAAGACATTGGTTGCTGTGTAGGTTAATTAGAATGGCTCCTGATTTCAGGAGCTATTTTTATATTTTTTTTATTAAAGCAACAGATTCAATATGATAAGTGTGCGGAAACATATCTACTGGCTGAATATACTCTGTCTTGAAGCCGTTTTCGTGTAAGTATTTTATATCCCTTGCAAGAGATGAAGGATTACAGCTTACATAAATAATAATTGAATCTGACAAACCGATTACGTAATCAAGAGCTTCTTGACTGCAACCTTTTCTAGGCGGGTCAAGGATTATCGCATCGAATTTTTTATCTTCATCTGAAAGTTTTTTGAAAATATCAGAGGCATCTCCGTTTAATATTTCAATATTTTTTGCATTATTCATATAAGCGTTTGTAACCGCGTCTTCTGAAGCTGTTTTGGCTTCTTCAACGCAGGTAACTGAAGAGGCGATAGAGCTCGACCATATTCCGAAACTGGACACTCCTGAGTAAGCATCTAAAATTTTAGGCTTATCAAGATTAGTTGAAATCATATTTTTGGCAACGTCGAATATTTTTTCTGCACTGTATGGATTTACCTGAAAGAAGCTATTTGCACTGATTTTGTATGTGATGTCTCCTAGTTTTTCTGTGTAGAAGTCCTCTCCGATTAGGCAGGAGGTCTCTTTTCCAAATATTACATTGTTTTTAGCCGTATTGAAGTTGGCACAAACACCTGCAATGTTTTCATAACTTCTATATACAAATGAAGCTAAATCATCAATAGAATCAACCACTTCATTGGAATTGATTACGAAAGTAACCAAAGTTTTTTGAGTGTCTTTTGAGTGTTTGAAAACAACGTGACGTAATATTCCTGAGTGCTTTTTCTCGTCATATGCCGTGATTTTTAGTTCCTGAGCTTTTTCCTTAATCCCTTCGATAAGCTTGTCTATTACCTTTGGCTGAATAGGACAGTGCTTTATATTGACGAGCTCATGGGTGTGTTTTTTATAGTATCCGGCAAGAATTCTTTTCGAGACCTTCGTTTGAGACACCGGATATTGGACTTTGTGCCTGTATTCTCTTTGCATAGGGCTCGCGATTGTTGGAAGAACTTCAATGTCCTCTCCCGCAAATTTTCTCATAGTTTCTTTTACAATATTTTGTTTTTGTCTCAATTGTTCTTCATATTCTATGAACTGCCACTGACAGCCGCCGCAGACATTGTGCAATGCACAAAAAGGTTTGACTCTGTGAACAGATGGCTCGATTATTTCCAGTATTTCTGCTTGTGCAAAGTTTTTTTTGATTTTTGAAACTTTGATTTTAATTTTATCGCCGACGCAAGCATCTTCTATAAACACAGGAAAGTTATCCACTCTTGCAAGAGCGAGTCCTTCGTATAGCATTTTTTCTATATTTACAATTAATTCGTCATTTATATTCATCATTCTTATATTTTAGGTCAAACAACAAATAATAGCACCATTACGATTGTTACAACTTTTTATTGGTGATTGTTATGCAAAAAAGAGCCTATGTGGCTCTTTTTGTTATTTGTAAATTGTAAATAATAAAGCTATAGATCTATCCCTGGGTAATTCATCCTGGCAATATTAGCTTTGCTCTCAAATGACATAGTCAGAGCTTTTTCGATAAATTCCGTAATCTGATTTACCTCTTTGACCAGATCATTGTGCATTTCTTCCTTTGCTTGCTCAACCGCTGATCTGAATTTGTTATAATTAAACCCTTTCATCATTAACTCCTGTTTTATCGATGTACAAGTTATCTGACGGCATAAATTAAGCAGAACTTTATAGAAAATGGATTTATGTTTACAAAAATAAACAAAACGAACTGCTAATAATAAGTTATAAAAAACGATTTTTTATTCTAGTGTTATACCTGCATATTCTTTACTTGTAGCTATGGCAATAAGTTCAACAAGTGCAAAAACAGAAGTCAATATAGCTCCCCATCCACCAGTGATTAAAACAAATAAAAACATAGATATTCCAGAGCCGAATTTATTTAAGTACATTCTATGAATTCCTATTGCTCCTAAAAATAAACATAATATGAATGTCAATGATTTGCTTTTAGTTTTTATAGTTTTTCTGTCTTCATAATCGGATGATATTTCTGATTGATTATACCCACACTCTGGACAAAATTTAGTATTATTTTCTATTTCTTTTCCGCATTCTCTACAAAACATAAATTCTCCCTATTTTATGTGAGACAAGTAATAATTTAGAATAAAAAATACTAAAAAAGAGCCTTATCGGCTCTTTAAAAATGGTACCCCCAGGGGAATTCGAATCCCCGTCTACACCGTGAAAGGGTGTTGTCCTAGGCCTCTAGACGATGGGGGCTTAGTGACTGTATAGATAATATATCTAAAGCATAATTCTATGTCAACATTTTTGTTCGTTAACTTTTATTTCAATTTCTCTATTATTGATTTTGCTGACATTTCAGGGTTTTTGCTGTGAATTACAGAACTTTCAACCGCTATTCTTATATCGTCTTTACGTAGTACGTTTTGAATATCCTCAATATCAATATCTTCATGTGCATAGAATGGGATTGATATGTTTTCTGAAGCCCATTTTAGGAAATCACAATATTCTTTTTTGTTTACTGGGGTAACATCTTCAGCTGTAGCCTTAACAGTTATATAGTCAGCTCCTGACTCTTGTGCAATAACAGCTTGATCTATGCTGTTAACCGACATCCCTATAATAGAAGTTGTTCCGAGGATGTCTCTTGCCGTATGGATATCAATACACTCCTGATCCAGATGGACTCCGTCTGCATCAATTACTTTTGCGATGTCGACTCTGTCGTGTACGATAAATAGCGAGTCGTAAATAGAACAAAGCTCTCTTATCCTTTTGCCTAATCTTATTATCGTCGAGGTGCTTTGCCCGTTTGCTTTTAACTGAATCATTCGCACTCCTCCTTGAAGTGCTGAGGCAATCGCATCTAAAAACGTTTCTTCGCTTTTAAAATTAGCAGAACTGGTAATTAAATATAGTTTTTTATCTTGTAATCTTAATTTATTAATATTCACATCAATTATTCTTATCATCTTTTTAAATGCCTACCTGATTATATAGCAAAGGGCGTGGGAACTTCTACTAAAATAATTTATTTTCTAATTAGCTTAATAGAAACTTTTACGAATTTTACTGAAATCCGACAAAAAATTGATGAGAGTATCTGTCATATTTAAGCTGTTCAGCGTAAATAGGAGTATTTGTATTTGAAAGCCTTGTTCAAAAAGAAATATAAAGATATGGATATTCAGGAGCTGGTAAAGTTGTCTCAGCATGATGATTTCAGTGCCCTTGAAGAACTCATAAGACGAGAGCAAAAAAATATTTATGCTTCATTTTATTATCTCGATCCTCATAGGGAAGATCTTTTGGATTTGACTCAAGAAGTGCTTTTAAAAATGTCTAGAGGAATAAAGTCTTTGCGAAATCCAAAAATGTTTAAATCCTGGCTAGGTCAAATAGTTTCGAACCTTTTTTATGATCAATTAAGAAAGAAAAAAAGAAGTCCGGATTTGGTTTCTATCGACCTTACCTGGGGTGAAGATAATAAGAGCTGTCCGGTTTTAGAGCTGCACGATCAGAAGGCAAAACCCGAGGAAAGCAGTTTGGGCAATGAATTGAGTGAAATTATTGTCGAGATGATTTCAAGGCTTCCAGAGCATTTTAAATTTGTAATTGTGCTTAGAGAAATTCAAGGATTAAGTTACGAGGAGATAGCAAAAATTACAAAAACTAATGTTGGAACAGTGAAATCGAGAATCGCAAGGGCAAGAAACAAGCTTCAAGAGTGCTTGAAGCCCTATATTATATAAGGAGATTGGTTTTGGAAGATTTAATATGCAAAAAAGTTACATCAATGATGTCTCTGTACATGGACGATAGACTCAACGAAGAGCATAAGGCCTTTGTGGAAGACCATTTCAAAAAATGTCCTCATTGCTATCAAAAATACAAGGAAATGAGAAATATCATAGAAAATCTCAAGCTTTCCTACGAAAAGATAATAAACAAAGTCGAAGATATTGAGACAATAAGTTTGTTTAATATAAGAGAGTACGAAAAGTTCTATAATAACATATCAGCCTACATCGATAACGAACTCACATATGATGAAGGAGTTGAGTTTAGAAAGTATCTTTTAAAATCAAAAGCCGCAAGAGCGGACTTGAAAAACCTGTATGCTCTAGAAAGTAATATCAAGGATTCAGTTTCAAATTGTATTGAAAACTCGAATGTGAATATGTCAAAAAGGATAATCAGGATAATAAAAGAAGAAAATACGCCGGTTCGGAACAACTACTTTGTCAAGGCTGCTGCGGTTTTGGCTATTGTGTTTTTTACCACTTCGGGAGCTTATTTTGTAAAGCATCCTGAAAAGTTTTACAATAATAATATCTTCAAACACAAAAAGGTCATATATGTAAAAAGCCCTCAGCAAGCTACTGAAGTAAAGGGGCTCATTAGCGAAAAGAAACCTTAATTGTCTTTTAACTGTTTTAAAATTTCGATTATTCTCTTACAAGCATTTCCGTCTCCGTAAGGATTAATCGCTTCTGACATTTTGTTGTATTCTTCTTGAGAGTCAAGAAGCCTTTGGGTTTCTTGCATTATTTTGTTTTTGTCTGTACCGACGAGTTTAACTGTTCCATAGTCAATCGCTTCAGGTCTTTCTGTGGTGTCTCTTAGCACAAGAACGGGTTTGCCCAAAGAAGGTGCTTCTTCCTGCACTCCTCCTGAGTCAGTCAGTATGATATACGAATCTTTCATTAACGATGCGAAAGGTGCATAATCAAGAGGTTTTATAAGATGAATTCTTTCTTTGCCGTCCAGCATCTCGTATACAGGGTTTTGAACGTTTGGGTTCAAGTGTACAGGATAAACCACCTGAATATCTTTGTTATTTTCAACAAGTTCCAAAATTGCAGAACAAATTTGCTTTATTGGTTCTCCGAAATTTTCTCTTCTGTGAGATGTTAGGAGAATTGTTTTGAGGTTTTTATCAAGGTTTAATCCTTCAATCTTTGAAGAGTGGTTCTCAACTGTATATAAAAGGGCGTCAATAACTGTGTTGCCTGTCTTATATATGTGTTTTTTAGGAATTTGAGAGTTAACAAGGTTTTCGCAAGAAGTATCAGTGGGGGCAAAATGGTACGTTGACACTGCGTCTGCGAATACTCTGTTTATTTCTTCTGGGAATGGATAGTGCTTATCAAAGGTTCTCAAACCTGCTTCTACGTGTCCAACAGGAATTCTTGCATAAAAGGCAGATAACGCAGCAGCCATAGATGTAGTAGTGTCGCCGTGTACAAGTACTATATTAGGGTTGACT
>JAEZLC010000287.1 GCA_023435965.1 Cyanobacteria bacterium OH_CDB_58
TGAAAATAATGTTGTCTTCTTTTATGTAAGTAAACATGGTGTCTGGCCAGTGAACCCACGGTGCCATTATGAACTGAAGTGTTTTATCTCCCAGAGAAAGTTCTTCTTTATCATTTATTATGAGAAACTTGTCGTCGCTAACATCTAGCATGTCTTTTATTATGTCGCGGCATTTTTGATTGGTTACGATTTTTGCATTTGGATATTTCTTTACCAGCGTCGGCAACGCGCCTGTATGATCTTGCTCGCCATGGTTTGCTATGATGTAATCAATATTATTTATCCCGTTATCTTCCAATTTTGAAATAAACGCATCAATTTTAGGAGGATAAGTTGTATCTATAAGAGCTGTTTTTTCACTGCCGATGACAAGATATGAATTATAAGTAGTGCCTTCTGGAAGCGGTACAAGCTCGTCAAAAAGCCTTCTTTCTTTATCCTTCATTCCGCAGTAATATACATTATTTTTAATTAGACTTAAGTTCATTAAATACTCTCTTTCTATTGGTAAAAAGTACTTCATTGTAACAATAACTATTATAAACGAAAAATAAAAGAGCATCCTTTTTTAGAATGCTCTTTTTATGAATGGTTATTTTTTGTTATACGTTTGGTAGGTCGCCGTGAACAACAGCAACTTCTTCTGTATCAAGATTAAACTGTTTGCATAAAGCTTTGATTGCTTCTTTTTCCATAGCTTTTTCAACTAGGCAGCTTATTTTGATTTCGCTTGTAGAAATCATTTTGATGTTTATATTAACATCAGCCAATGCCTTAAACATCTCAGCTGCGATACCTGGTCTGTCTACCATTCCCGCACCAACAATTGATACTTTTGAAATATCTTCATCAACAAGGATTTCGCCGGCTTTTAGCTCGCCCTTCACTGTATTCATGATGTTCATTGTTTGTTCAAAATCTTTTTCATCTACAGTGAAAGCAATATCATTAGTCTCGTTAGCTCTTGCGTATGATTGGATAATCATATCTACACTTATATTGTTTTCAGCAAGTTTGCTGAAAATTTTGGCTGAAGTTCCTGGTGCGTCAGGAACTTGGCAGATAACGATTCTTACTTGTGAAGAATCGGCAGCTACCCCCGCAACCGGTTTATAAATTTCCATATCTTCAACTCCTATAATTAATGTGCCTAGGTTGTCTAATTTAAAAGAGCTTCTTACTCTCAACGGTACCTTAAATTGCTTTGCTGTTTCTACAGAACGCGGGTGAAGCACGTTAGCACCAACTCTAGCAAGTTCTAACATCTCTTCATAAGAAACCGTATCCAATTTTAAAGCATTTGGTACTATTCGAGGATCTGTTGTGTAAACTCCTTCTACATCTGTATAGATATCGCATCTATCAGCTTTTAGTGCTGCGGCTATAGCAACGGCTGATGTGTCAGAACCGCCTCTTCCAAGTGTTGTTATCTCTCCATCTGGAGTTACTCCCTGAAATCCTGCTACGACTATTATTTTGCCTTCTGCAAGGTTTTTTTCAAGTTTGTCAGTTTTTATGTCTACAATTCTAGCTTTTGAATGGATGCATTCTGTTATGATGCCAACCTGTTGAGCATTCATGCTTATTGCGTCGTGGCCTTGAGACTGTATTGCCATTGTTAATAGAGCAATCGAAACCTGCTCGCCCGTTGATAAAAGCATGTCCATTTCTCGAGAGCTTGGCGTTTGAGTGATGTCATTTGCCAGCTTAACTAAATAGTCTGTTGTGTGTCCCATTGCTGAAACAACTATAACAACGTTATTTCCGTTGTTTTTTTCTTTGATTGCGGCAGATGCTACATTGTGAATTTTTTGTGCATCAGCAACTGATGTTCCGCCAAACTTTTGTACTATAATGCCCACTTTTCCTAATGCCTCTCGTTTGTTTTTAATGTTTCCTGAATATACTCTTGAGCTTTCTCGTATACTGTTTCGCCTGGGTATAATTCTTTTAATTTATTGCAATAATACTTTGCTGTTTCTATATTGTAATTCGAAGGTGAAAGTTGTGCAAGATTTGTATAACTTATTGAACATAAATTAAGAAAATCTTTGCTGTCATATAGCCAATCCGGTAGAGATGTTAGCACTCCAATAGCTTCTTGGGGTTTGTTTAATCCTAACAGAGCTTCAGCTTTGACAAACTTTGCACCGTAGAAATTCTCATCGATCTGGATTGCATTATCGAGTTTTTCTATCGCATCCTTATACATTTTTTGCTTAACCAAAACAACCGCATACATAAAATTAACCCTTACAGAATTATTTTCTATGCTGTATGCTGTCCTTACCTTTCTAAGAGCGTCCTTCTCCTGGTTGAGCTCAAGCAGGACATTGGAATAATTTAGAAGAGCTTCTATGTGTTTTGGGTGATATTCTATTGTCCTTTGATAAAAATCGCAGCTCTTTTTCGGTTCGTTCAAATGATAGTAGCAATTTGCTATGTAAAAATACAAATGAGTCAGTTTTTTTGATATTTTTATTGCTTTATAATAATAATCC
>JAEZLC010000182.1 GCA_023435965.1 Cyanobacteria bacterium OH_CDB_58
ATGAAATATAGCCCGTTAAACCCGTCAACCAGCTTGACCTGAGAAATATCAAGTCCTTCCGATTGCCAACTGTCAAGAAGAAAATCCTTAAAATGGTCCATACCTACTCTTGAAATATATCCGACTTTAGAACCCAGCCTAAGTGCGGCTACTGCTGTAGCCAAAGTATCTCCGCCATAATACTTGTCGATTGTATCTGAGTACGTCAGACTCTTGTCGCTTGATAGTTCTATTAAACTTTCGCCTATAGAAATTATATCTAATTTTTCAGTCATAAATACCATCTTTTTATCTGCTCATAAGTTAACAGAAAAGATTTTTTCGGTCAATTTATTTCTAAAATAATATTAAGCAAATAAATTCTTACTATTAAACCACTTGCAAATGACAATCTCTGGGAGAATATTCCTGCTTAATGACAGCCAGACGTTTTCTGACGTCCTGTGCATTTTTTGATCTTGGTTTCATTTTCAAAAACTTTTTATAATATCTGACGGCATCTACTTGTTTTCCAAACTTGTCGCAGCAAATACCGATGCCCAAGTAAGCCCTATAATAATCAGGATTTATTTTCAATATTTTTCTAAAGACCTGAGCAGATTCCTGATATAACCCCATATTCATGTACAATGCGGCTTTTTGAGCATAAGCTCTAAGATAAGACGGATTAGTTTCGATTATCTTCTGATAAATCATCAGAGCCATGTCTTCTTCATCCATCATTTCATGCGCCATGCCAAGTTGTATTTGGGCCTCTATATTTCTAGGATTTAACCTGATTGAATTTACAAGATTTTTGATGGCGGGGCAAAAACAGCCGTTTATCAAATAACAAATCCCCAGCTCATAATGAACATTGTAATCAAAGTAAGAAAGTTTTTTAGCTTTTTCTAAAGCTTCAATGGCTTTATCGTAATTTCTGACATGCTTATATGAAATCCCCAAACCAAAATATGATTCAGCATTTTCTCTGTTTATAAGAATTGAGTTTAAATAATAACGAATAGACTCCTGATGGCAATTACTGAGCCTTAAAGCATCAGCCTTAACAAACATATCATAAGCCATGCCCTCTTTAGGTCGATTCGACTTATGAAGAACCGATGTAATATCCGTTTTAGCTCCCTCGTATCTGATTGCCAAACCCAAATCTCCACTTCTACCTATTAATATTCTAAATAGTTACGCTCTCGAATGTATCAACCTCGGGGTTTAAGTTTATAGACCATTGGATTAATATTTGAAGGATTTCAAACATGATTAATTATCTTTAAGCCATGATTGACATTGAAACTTGAGCCAGTTAATATTTATAGAGTAAAATAGTAATATTTATGAACTTTTTCATTTTTACTATTTCGGTATTAGATAGGTAAGTCGTCTTAAACGCTCTCAAGGCTACGACTGCTTTAAAGGAAAGGGAACAAAATGTACGCAATAGTTGAAACAGGCGGAAAACAGTATCAAGTAGAAGAAGGACGCTACGTTGATGTTGAATTATTAGAAGAAGAAGCTGAAAGCAAAGTTGTATTTAACAATATAGTAATGCTTGTGAACGGTAAAAAATCAAAAATCGGTCAACCATATGTTCAAAACGCAAGTGTTGAAGGTGTTGTTGTTAAGCATGATAGAAAGAAAAAAGTTATCGTTTACAAACAAAGAGCTAAAAAAGGCTACAGAAAAAAACAAGGCCACAGACAAGGCTTCACAAGAGTTATGATTAACAAAATCAGAACTACAGCTTCTAAAGCTAAAGCAGAAGCAACTTCAGAAGAATAAACATCATTAGATAAAATAATATAAGGAGAATATAAAATGGCACATAAGAAGGGCGTCGGCTCATCCAAGAACGGTCGTGATAGTGAAAGTAAACGACTAGGTGTGAAAAAATACGGCGGCGAAGTTGTTAAAGCTGGTAACATACTTATTCGTCAAAGAGGAACTAAAATTCACCCAGGAAACAACGTAGGTATCGGTAAAGATGATACTTTGTTTGCTTTAATCGACGGTGTGGTTAAATTTGAACCTCACAGAAGAGACAGAAAACAAGTAAGCGTATACGCCGGTTAATTAAACCAATTTTCAAAAAAGAGTCTGAGCAATCAGGCTCTTTTTATTATGTTACAAAAGAAAAACCCCTTCATAAGAAGGGGATGAGCACTAAGCATAAGCAATCAGAAGAGTTGAGGATTTACCTTAACATAATAGGCGAATAGAAACTGCTTTTCATTATACTTAACTCCTATTTTGTTCCCTTATACTTCTTGACAGGCATGCAAACATGAAAACTTTCATACTTTCTTGAACAATTCTTGCAATAGAAAACGACTGCCCAACCGGGTATAATTTTAACGAAAAGGCACTAAATATGCCCTTATGCACCAACATAAAAATATACATCATTTATTCAAGGGATATACTGACGCCTTGTATAGGTATAATAGATAACCCAGGCATAATTGCCGGGTTTAAAACAGCCGATATATTACTATAACTAAGGAATGGACCATAAGATGAAAAATATGTTTTGTATTTTTTGTGCTTTTTGCATGCTTTGCTTGCCAGGATTTTCAGAGAGCTATTCTAGCAAAAACTTATCAAAAAACACCTCTAATAACGAGAATTACACAATAAGTGCAATAAACTTAAATGCAATAAATACAGCATTCAAAACAGATTTAAAATCAGTTGACAACAACGATTGCACAATTCCTTTGGCTCTTTGCCTTCAACAGAAAAAAGAATTCGAAGCACTTAAAATCCCTAAAGGAACAAAGTTTTTGGTCAAGTCTAAACAGGATTTGTCAGACAAAACAAAAAATGGAGCGAACATAATTTTCGAATCGGTGTATCCTGAAAAGATTTATCCTAATTCCTCTCCATCAAAGCTTGTTTTCAAGGGCAAAATAACTAAAACCAGACAACCGCAAATTGCAGGCAACGGAGGCCTTGTAAAAGTTGTAATAGACAAAATGACTGTAGGCAATCTTACATATCCGGTGAGCGGAATGATAACTAAAATAAACAACAAACCGGTTTACTTCAACAACATAAAGGGTGACTTTACATACTTCGCAAATACCGCCCAGACCGCAAACATGAGAAACGGCATACTGAATAAAATGTACAGGGATCCTTGCGAGGTCTTCTGTACTGACACAAACGCACTTATCGCACCTTTATATCTTTTGAGCGGAGCGATTTTGCAGACATCAAACCTTGTACTTTCCCCAGTAAGTGCCGTTTTTAAATCAGGAAAAAACGTATATGTAAGCAACAACAGTAAATTCGTAATAAAACTGGACGAAGACGTTTTTGTATTAAAGATTTAATAACAAATTGCTTTACTCCAAAACTCACGGTAAAATTAGATACGATGAGAGACTGGGAGCTAAAATGCAGTATTTGAATTTTGATGAAAAAGAATTGACACCTAAAATTAAAGAAAAAGCCATTTTTGAAGTCAAAAAAGTATGCGAACAGTGTTTTAACTGCGAACTTTCCAAAACAAGAACAAATGTTGTTTTTTCTGACGGCAAAGCCGATGCTCCTATTATGTTCATAGGAGAAGCCCCTGGTGCAGAAGAGGATGCTTCCGGAACTCCTTTTGTAGGAAGAGCAGGAAGGCTTTTAAACGACATTTTAGACGAATGCGGGATTTCAAGAACAAACGATTTATACATTTGCAACACAGTAAAGTGCCGTCCTCCCGAAAACAGGGTTCCGACTGAAGAAGAAAAGAAAATTTGTGAGCAGTACCTGGCTGCACAAATAAATATAGTAAGGCCAAAAGTGATAATCCTCTGCGGCGCAACTGCTGCAAAATCATTCCTCGGAGACAAACTAAAGATTTCTCAAATAAGGGGTCAATGGTTTAAAATAATGAATGAAATAGATGCAACTGTAATTTTTCACCCGTCATATCTTCTTAGAAATCACTCAATGGAAAAAGATTCGCCAAGATGGCTTACAAAAAAAGATTTATTGGCAGTAAAAGAGGCTGTAAACCTAAAAGCTTAAAAATTTGTAATATTTGCAATTAAAAGAAAGTCAATGATAATAGGCATTTTCGCAATATCGACTAATGCACTGTGTTTTTTCCGCAATAAACCATGCACCAAGTTTTTGAGTCTGATAAAATATACATAATATAAAGGGAAGTCTAGAGAGCTAAATATGTCATCAGATAAAGATTTTAATGTCCTGTTAGAAAAAATTTATTCAAAATTAGAAACCTTCAATTCATTTGAAGAATCTGACATTATGGAAATTAAAAACAAATTAAGAGAAATCAGCTCTATGATATACTCTTCAGACGCCGATGAAAACATCGAAAAAATAAGTTCTCAACTAAATCAGGTTGAAGAAAGCAACTCCTCTTTAAAAAATTCTATTTCAGAGATGATTTCAACATCCAATGAATTAATGCAAAAACTTTCCACTACTGATGAAACATCTATAC
>JAEZLC010000190.1 GCA_023435965.1 Cyanobacteria bacterium OH_CDB_58
GTTATCGAGTATTTTTCCATTATAGCCAGGGCTTTTGCTGCAAGATCATCTTTGGATATAGTTTTTGGGTTTTTAGTCATAACTTCTTTAGTTGCAAGGTTGCTTACGTTCGAATGTTTTAAAAGGGTTCTTCTGATATCCCCATCTGTCAGGATGCCTGTTAATTTATTTTCTGCGTTAACAATAATGGCACACCCAAGTTTCTTTTGAGAAATAAATTCCACAACAGAAAGGAATGAGTCATTTTCGTTTGCAATAGGGAGTTCGTCTCCTTGGACCATAAGTTCTTTTACGCTGTACAAAATCCCTTTTCCAAGAGCACCTGAAGGGTGATAAAGTAAAAAGTCTTCTTCTGAGAATCCTCTTTGTTTAAGTAAGCAAATCGCAAGGGCATCTCCCATTGCAAGCGTTGCTGTTGTACTTGCTGTTGGAGCTTTTCCAAGAGGGCATGCTTCTTTTTCTACTGATATGTCAAAAACAACATCGCCTTTTTGAGCCAGAGTGGAGTTTGGTTTCCCCACAAAGGAAATTAAAGGAACTTCAAATCTTTTTATTAAGGGCAATAAATTTAACAGTTCTGAGGTTTCTCCGCTGTTTGAAATAGCTATTACCACATCATCTCTTGTTATAATTCCGGAATCCCCATGTGTGCTTTCAGCCGGATGAAGAAAGTATGATGGAGTACCTGTTGAAGAGAGCGTTGCTGCAATTTTTCTTCCTATAAGCCCTGACTTACCCATGCCTGTAACAATAACTCTCCCTTTTGATTTTAAAATTATGTTAAGAGCTTCCTGTAAGTTTCCGTTAATTCTCTCTTGCAGATCCAAAATGGCATCTGCTTCGATCTTTAAGACTGCTTTTGCAACATCAGTGATAACGTTTGATTTTCCTAGTATTTCAATCATAAACTACCTTCAAAATTTTATAGCTTATATTAATTATACGACAATCTAATACAAATAATGTAGTTTTATTCTTCTCGCTTTATTTTTTTTAAAATTGGCCGATATGATAATCAGACGCCACATTAAGAGAAAGAGTATATGAAAACTGCTTCCAAACAGGATCTTTATTTGAAAATCGATGGTTATGAAAGAGACGTTTTTGAGATTATAGACAACATAAAAAATTACATTTTGACTCAAGAGTGTCCTTTTTTAGTTATAGATGTGTCTAAAATAAACCTTATAGATGCTTCGAAAATTGGAGTGATGTGCTCAACATTCCACTTCTCAAAGTATCCAGATGGTAATATCACATGGCGAGTCAATGATATTGAAACACTTCAGTGTATAAGGCAGTTAAAACTCAAAAATGTAGGAATTGAGTTGAGTCCTAGACAGAATAAAACTATTGAATATATTGAGAAAAGGTATCGATCGAATATTTTTTAGATTGATCTGACTCTTCAGCATCAGCAATAGAATTAAGCAGATTCGTAAGCATTATGGGGACAAACTTTGAGTTTAAGCTGCTTAAATCTATAACAAATTCATTTATTCCAATTTCTTCAAGTGGTTTGATGTAATCAAACATTTGAAGAATTTCGTCTTTAAACATATGCATTCTGCAAAATCCGTCAACAACAAAAGGATATGTTTTGTTCAACGATGGATCTTTCAGTGCATAATTGCCATGATGACACGGAGCTTTGCAGGATAAACGCGAAATTATCGCAGAATCGTTGTTTAATGGGCATAGTCCAAGGCTTGGAACCCTTATGTTCCCGGCTATGGTTATTTTTCTGTTTGGTATGACGTTCTTGATTTTTTTTATGCAATTTTTTATGTTGTTTATATCTTTAAATGTAGTAAAATCAATTGTTTCAATGTTGTGAAGGTTGTTTATACAACTGATGGACATGCTATTTAACAGGTTAATTCCTTGCCCTATTTCAATAGGGAACTTATGTAGATCCTCATCGTTTATAAATGCCCAGAAATATCCGATGTTGTTAGCGATAATCGTTGATGGATGGGGTGTTTCCTGGCAGATGTTTTTGACATATTCAAATACTCTGTCAAAATCTCTTTCTATCAAAATCCTTGGGGTGCTTATCTGAAATTGAATTTTTTGGTTTTTACAGAATGCTTTTACTTTGTTTATTATGTTGTTGAAACTGCTTGTGGCGAGGTCGCTTGTGCTTAAAATCTCGCCGTATTCTATAGAGTGAATAGGGTTGAAGCCTACTTTATCGATGAATTTTTTAATTTCTTTCAATTGAGCTAGGGATGAAAGCCTTAGATTTATCTTTGGGATAGTTAGTTTATTGTAGCTATAGTTGCTTCTTAGTCTTGTTCTTTTTGTTTCCCATTCAAATGCTTTTATGTATCTGCTGAATTTAAAATCTTTACCTTCTGCACTTAAAATTTCTCCTGAAAAATGGTTAGTCTGATAAAAACTTTTTCGAATGTGTTTGAATGGAAGTTTTTGATTTTTGAATACTTTTGGTTTTTCAAGAATTTTTTCAACGAGATTTATTCCCTCTAAAATTTCTTCTGATGTGGCGAATTTACCTTTTATTACTACAGAATCGATTGCTTTTAACTTTTTTATTTCTTCTGCACACCAGGGTAGATTATCACTATCTATGGCAAGAGATAGGTTGGTATATTGCTTAATTTTTGCAATGTTTTTCATATAGATTTCTTCGGTGATGATGATTTTGCTCACTTTGTGAAATGTATTGATGAAATCTATTCCTGCAAGATTATGTATGTCAAAGTATGAATCTGCTATTACCTCAAACGGTAGGGAATAGGTTTTTATTGCTTCAAGAATAGCAAAACTGTTTACAAATATTCCGTCTATCTTTGTTTTTTTTAGATAGGTTATGAATTTTTTTATTTGAGTAAGGTCTTCTTCCGTTATATTGTGCTTGAAATTAACATATATTTTTGAGTTGTGTTTTTTTGCTTCATCGATAAATTCAAGCACATAGTCAAAGTTATCGTTTAAGAACTTGTGATGATATACGTAAAAATCCCTACACTCCGAATTTTTAACAAAATTTTCTATGTCGGCGGGAGTTTTTATGGGCGATATTATAAAAATGTTTTTCACTCGTTTCTTCCTCAAAAATCAATCTTACATGTTTAGCTGTATTTTTTCAATAAATTTCAGAAAATATTAAAATACGGCAATGAAAAATGAAAAAATCATTCATTTGATGTAGTTCGTAGTTGATTTTATCGAAGAGTTGCGACATTATTGAAATAGAGTGTTGTAAATATTTGCCATTTTTTCTAGAAGCAAGTAAAATGATAATTAATTACGCATTATGTATGATATTTCTTATAATTATAAGGTATAAAATCTAAATAAGGTTTTAAGTGAGAATTCTAAATGCTAAACAACCCTAACGAGTGGCATAATATCGAGGAAGATTTGGACAGCAATGTAAATGGCGACATTGCTGATAATGCTGTCGTGTCTCCGCCTCCTAATGCAGGTTTTGATAAGTCAAAAGTTAAAATCGCATTGGTGGCAGTTGGTTTGCTTTTAATTGGAGCTATCGCTATTGCCAAGTTTGCTGGCTCAAATAAGACCCAGTTAGCAATGAATGATCCTAATGTAAATCCTATGGTGTCGGGAATGCAAGATCCTAATGCAATTAATGAACCTACTACCGTTATAAATGTTGATTTAGAGGGTGAAACCGCACAAGCTCCAGCACAGCAGTTGCCTCAAGATAATGGTGCTATTCCTATTTCGGCAGCTCCAATGCCTACAGGAGGACAGAATCCTGCTGAAATAGTCATCGCTTCTAAGGAAATGACGCCCACAGATAAATATAACTTCAACAAAGAAGCTATAGCTAGAGCTGCAAATAAAGATACAGTTGTTGTCACGGTTGGCGGTGGCGGAAGACCTAATCCGTTTTTCCCTTTCAAAGAGAAAAAATCTTCAGGTGTTAAGTATCCGGGAAATGTAAGCTTTGATATTATCGAACCTCCTCCATCCGTACTTCCTGATCCTAAGGCTACTCAGCTTATGGAAACTACAATTTCAGGCATAATGTACGATACTAGAAATCCGTCGGCGATAATCAATATAAATGGTGAAGATCAGCTAGTAAGAAAAAATGATAAAATTGGCGGTTATACAATACTTGATATAACAAAAGATAAAGTTGTTATTAAGTCCGGAACAAACATTTACAGAGCTTCTGTC
>JAEZLC010000200.1 GCA_023435965.1 Cyanobacteria bacterium OH_CDB_58
AATTCACGGTAATTTTGCCCGAAACGAATGCCAAAGACGCAAGAATAATAGCAGAAAGACTAAGACAAAATATAAGCAGAATCGTTGTTGACGTTGATGAAACAACCACAATCAAACCTACAATAAGTATAGGAATATCAGAGTTCCCAACCTGTGCACAGAATGAACAAGAACTTATAGATTCAGCTGATAAAGCCCTATACAAAGCAAAACACGACGGTAAAAACTGCATTTATGAATATACAAATGAGGGTTTCTTTAGATGCAGCTAAGGTTTGCCCTTGCTAGATAGGCTGTTATCTTTTTATCTTTTTAATGATGTTTTGCATCTTTAACAAAGCCGTGTAAGTAGGCAGCACTAATAATGTTTCATCTTCTTCAACCAAAGAAAGTGCTTTTTCAAGTGATGTTTTTATTTCTTTTTCGATTATGAACTGAGATTCATCCACTCCCGCATACTTGAGCCTAACCGCCATATCATAGGCCCTATCTCCGGATATTATAATACTTTGTTTATAATCTTTTAAAAGCTCAAAATTTGCATCCCAAATCCAGGAAACATCTCTACCGTCAGCATAATTGTCGTTTAAGAGGACCAAAAGCTTTGAATTTTTATTATCGCCGATTATTCTCAAAACCTCACTCGCTCCAACCGGATTTTTTATGAGCTGCACAAAAACTTTTTTTCCTTTCAGTACTAAGCTTTCAGCTCTTCCAAAAACAGAATGATAAGTATCTAGTCCTTTTTGAATTGTTTTGGGAGAAACCCCAAGCTCAAGAGCCAGAGAAATCGCAGCAAGTGCATTATAAACATTATACAAACCTGGCAGATAAACATTAAAGCTGAGATCTGAAGAGTTATAGTGCATTTTAATAACAGAATAGTCCAGGAATATTTCAGCGTTAGCTTTATATTTCAAATCAGCTCTTTTGTAACCGCAGGAACACTCATAATCGCCCAAATGAGCATAAAATCTTTTTTTATAACCTAAGCTTTTACCGCAATTAACACAATCTACTGCTTCAGCCGGTGCATTAGCATCAACGGTATCGAACATAAATTTAATATCTTCAAATCCAAAAAACACTCTTTCATTGCCTTTGCCCAAAAGAGAAACCATTGGATCATCGGCATTTAAAATCACTTTTAACTTCTTATTTTTGTCGATTGCTTCTTGTATTTTCTTAAAAGTAGTATCCAGCTCTCCATATCTGTCGAGTTGATCCCTGAAAAGATTTGTAACCAGAAGGTAATCTGCATTCAAATTGTCATAAAGCTTTGTCAAATAAGCTTCATCAGACTCTAATACAAAATAATCATTTCTTTTAAAGAAGCCTACGCCTCCCAAAAGAGCACTGACAACTCCCGTAAGCATATTGGCACCTTTTTCGTTATGGAGCACCTTTTTTCCGTTTTCGTGCAGAATATGAGCAAACAGACCCGCCGTGGTTGTCTTTCCATTGGTCCCTGTGATATTTATAATACCTTCGTTTGAATATTTCTGAACAAAAGACAAAAAATCGGGACAAATTTTTAAACTAACCAATCCCGGCAGAGAAGTAGCAGAAGACTTAGTAAAAAGTTTTAGCATCAGTGCTAAAAAATTCCCAGTTAATACCGAAGTATAAAATTTGATTTTTTTCATAAAATAATTTACCAAGCCTATTTATGAAATGCTAATAATAAACTATAATAGTATAAAATTAAAGATTATCAAAAGGTTATTAATGTTTGTTGTTCTAACGATGCTAATCATAATACTCGAATTTATTCTCTCAGCCTTGCTGATATTAATCCTTAGCAAAGCGAGTAGTAATATTTGCCTTCTTGACAGGGAAATAACAAAAGTCAAAAAAGCAATTGTGCCAATGGTTTTAGATATCAGGGTTTCTTTAAGGGCAATAAATATTCAGGCCAAAGATATTAAAATGGAACAACAAAGCAAACAATTACTAGACATAGTAAACGTTTTGGGTCTGGCATCCTTCATTTTTGGTCTTAAAAAGAGAAAAAGATTGTAAATAATCATAAATATTTACAGTTCTTTAGAATTTTTTATTCCATGGTTAGCATATAATTATGTTGTGATAACATGTACTCAGTTCAAGAAAGAAACAATTTGAAAACTGCAATTTATCCAGGAAGTTTTGATCCTATCACAAAAGGACACTTAGATGTTCTTGAAAGAGCCGCAGGCATCTTTGACAAGGTAATCATAGCAGTTCTGGTAAACAGTTCAAAAAAATCTTTTTTGCCGATAGAGGACAGAATCGAGCTAATCAGAGAATCTTGCAAATACCTCGAAAACGTTGAAGTTGATAGTTTTGACGGACTAACTATCGATTATGCCAGACAAAAAGATGCTAAAATCTTAATAAGAGGACTAAGAGCAGTTTCAGACTTCGAGTACGAAATGCAGCTCTCTCAGACCAACAGTGCATTAGCACCGGACATAAATACCGTTTTCCTTATCACAAAACCAAAGTACAACTTCATATCATCTAGCACAATCAAAGAAATTGCAAAGATGAACGGCGATATCTCAAAGTTTGTTCCCAAACCTGTTGCAGACTATCTCCAAGAAAAAATATAAAAGAAAGGTAAGACAATGACACAGCTTCGCATAAAAGAACTCTTAGGAAAAGCTAACTTCTTATTAGAAAGAGGGTTTCACTTTATCCCAGGTTTCGTAGTGCTTAGAACTGCTGAGATGGAAGAAACTCTTGACAGGATTGATGCTTCTATACCTGAAGACATAAAAGAAGCAGAACTAATACTAAGAAGAAGAGATGAAATTCATCTTGAAGCACAAAACAGAGCTGAAAGAATCATAAATGACGCTCAAAACGAAGCAGCAAGAATTTTAAGCGAATCTGAACTTTTAAGAGCTGTCCAACAAGAAGCTTCTAAAATAAGAGAACAAGTCATCACTGACTGTGAAGCCATTAGAGCTCAATCAATAAAAGAAGCTGAAACAACTAAAATGCAAGCACTGCAAGAAGCTATGAAAACCAGAGAAGGTGCTGAAAATTACGCGGAGCAAATTCTAAACAACCTTGAAACAGACTTAAGCCAACTTCAGCAGATAGTAAGAAACGGTCAAATATACTTGGAAAAACAAAAAGCTGAAAGCTACAATTCGATGCCAAACTTATATCTTCAAGAAGAAGAACAATATGTAGTAGAATAAATAAAATAAAAATATAATAAAAAGCCCGAGGTTTAACTTTCGGGCTTTTATTTTAGCCAATCTTATTTGCCATTTCAATTAATCTATTAATAGTTACTTCAAAATCATTCTTTTCAGAAACACTCTGTTGAAGAAAGGCATTTATTTCTTCCATAAACATAATTGCCTTATCTATTCCAGGATCAGAGCCTTTTACGTAAGCTCCAATATTTATAAGGTCTTCATTTTTCTTATATAAAGCCAGCAATGTTCTTATTTTGGCAGCGGCATTCTTTTGTTCTTTTGTGGCAACGTCATTCATTACCCTTGAGATGCTTTGCAAAACATCCACAGCCGGATAATGGTTTTTATGAGCAAGTTCACGAGAAAGCATTATGTGACCGTCTAAGATACTTCTTGCTGTATCTGAAATAGGTTCGTTGAAATCATCACCTTCAACAAGAACCGTATACAAACCTGTAATTGTTCCTTTTTCGTTGCTACCTGCTCTTTCCAAAAATTTTGGCATCAATGCAAAAACCGAAGGAGTGTAACCTCTTGTAGCAGGAGGTTCTCCAACAGCCAAACCAACTTCCCTTTGTGCCATGGCAATCCTTGTAACACTATCAAGCATAAATAAAACATCTCTGCCTTGATCTCTGAAATACTCAGCTATGGACATAGCAACAAAAGCCGCTTTAATTTTGACAAGAGAAGGCTGTTCAGATGTAGCAACAACGACAATAGAACGCTTCATCCCCTCAGGGCCAAGTGTAGATTCTATAAACTCGCGAACCTCTCTGCCCCTCTCCCCAATAAGAGCGAGTACGTTTAAATCAGCACTCGTATTTTTCGCCATCATTGCCAGAGTAGTACTTTTCCCAACCCCTGAACCTGCAAAAACTCCCATCCTTTGGCCTTTACCCAGCGTACAAAAAGCATCAACCGCACGTATTCCCAAAGATAATGGTGAGCGGATAAGTTCTCTAGCCATGGGATTTATTAACTCTCCTTGAGTTGAATATAATTCCTGCGTCGTTATTTCCCCAAGAGTATCAATTGGATTCCCGAGCCCATCTAAAACTCTTCCTATCAACTGGTTACCGACATTTACCTTCATTGGTTCGCCGGTTGAAATAACAGTAGCCCCCGGTCTTAATCCGTCCATAGAACCTAAAGGCATTAATAATATTCTAGACTCTTTAAACCCAACTACTTCTACAGCTACAGGTTTTTCATCCATTTTATTGTAGATATAACACAAATCACCAATACTAGCTTCAGGCCCGTCCGCTTCTATAATAAGGCCTATAATTTCGATTACTTTCCCTATTTGCCTGAGAGTTTTTGTGTTAGATACAGTGTCACAATATTTATCAAGAAGCTTCACTTTAACTCTCCGCTTCTATATCATCTTCTCTAACCGTATCTTGCACAATAGCAGCTTCTTTTACTGTATTCTCCACTGCATTTATGGTTTCGATATATGTTTCACTTTCTTCTACGAGTTGCTCTTCTGATACTGTTTGAACCTGCGTAAGTAATTTTTGAACTATTTCGTCTATTTGAGAGCTTATTCGAGAATCAACTCTGCCGGAAATCCCCTCTACAATTGTGCCATCTGGAGAAACAGATACATTTTCAACTATTTTTATGTTAGAAATCAAACTGTTTTCTGACTTAATTTGTTCTGCAATTTGCATAACCGAATCACGCATTATCGGATTAACTATAACAGTCACTGTTTCTTTTTCTTTTAGCAGTGCTATTGCCGCTTTGGTAATATTCAAAAGCACTTGTTCATCTATTAAAAGCTGCTTTTGGCAAATCTTTTTTGATATTTCTGACACCAAATTAACAATTTCTAAATGAAGGGACTTAATAATCCTTTTTTTAATATCAAAAGCACTTTCTACAAAGGTATTAAATGAAGAGATTCTTTCTGATAATTCCGCATTAATTTTAGAAAAACCATCTTGATAGCCTCGTTCAAAACCTTCCTGATACCCCTGATTTTTTGCTTCTTCTCTTATCGATTCAGCAACAGCAAAAGCTTCCTGCTCAGCCTGCAGTTTAGCTTGTTCAATCATATTTTGAGCTTGTGCTTTGGCTTGCTCAAGAATCGAAAGAGCCTTTATTTTATTTTCTTCAGCTTTCTTGCTTGACTCTAGGTTAAGAACAAAAGACTCGCCTAAATTAATACTTTCGCTATCAATCCTACTCAATTAATTCATCCTCATCCCCACCACGGAAGATAACGATTTCTCCTGCAGTTTCTAACATCCTGATAACACCAACAATTTTGGATTGAGCCTGTTGAACGTCTTTTGCCCTAACAGGTCCCATATATTCCATATCATCAACCAACATTGCCTGAGCACGTTCTGACATGTTACGCAATAATTTTTCTTTTACGTCTTCTTTCATACCTTTGAGAGACAACGCTAAATCCTTTGTATCAACATCTCTTAAGATACGTTGAATAGTTCTGTCATCAAGCATTGCAATATCTTCAAATACAAACATAAGTTCTTTAACTTGATCAACAAGCGTATTGTTATAATTTTTCAACAACTCGATAACATTCTTCTCTGTAGATCTGTCAGCCCTGTTAAGTATATTCGCAAGGGTTTGAATACCTCCGGCTTTCGAAACATCTTGAACAACAATGGAAGAAAACTTACTTTCGACGATTTTTTCAATATCAGAAAGAACCTCAGGGTTTGTAGTATTCATCTCCGCGATTCTAATGGCAACTTGAGCCTGAATGTCTGGAGGAAGGAAGTTCAACACCTGTGCGGAACTCTCCGGCTTTAAATATGCCAAAATCAAAGCAATAAGCTGTGGGTTTTCATTCTGAAAAGAAGAGGCCAACTGTGCCGGGTCCGCTTCGTTAAAAAACTGAAAAGGATTTGATCCCAATAAAGAAACAAGTTTATCTAAAATAGTTTGTGCCTGCTCTGGACCATAAGCTTTCTCTAATAACTGCCTGGCATACCCCATACCGCCAGACATCAAATAATCACTTGCCAAAAAAAGGGAATAAAACTCCTTCAAAACATCGTTCAAGACTTCCGTTGAAACTCTGTTTAAACTTGCGATATCCAATGTAATCTGTCCTAAAACCTCATCATCAGGAATATTCTTCAAAATCTCAGCAGCGGTTGATGGCCCAAGTGCTATAAGCAGGGCGGCAACTTTTTGCGTTGAGGTCATATATTCAATTGAAACACTATCCATTCAATCTATTCCTTAATGTATGATATTAATATTTTCGCAGCTTCTTGAGGATCAGATAAAATCGAATCACTCAATTCATTTTTAATTTTGTCAAACTCAGGATCAACCTTTACGTCTAGTTCAGGTAATGAATCCATTGGAAGAGAATCGCCCATGCCGGTTCCTATCATATGTGGACCGTCATACCCACCCATATAAGAGTCTTCTGAACCGCCAGAGCCACCACCGATATTTTTTAGGAATGAACTCAATACCGTCAATGCCCCGCCTCCAAGGATAAGGATGACCACCAATGGAAGGATTTTATTGAAAATCATATCTGACTGAGACTCTTTTTCATACTGTGCAAGAGCATCTTTTTTGGCCTGTTGCTCTTCCGCAAGAGATGCAAACTGAAGACTTGTTACGTTAACAACATCTCCTCTTTCAACGTTTACTCCGCTTGCTGTAACTATAAGGTTTTGGAGCTCAAGTTTTTCTTTTTCGGTAAGGATTTTATTAACAGCAACGGCTATTGTCATTCTTTTTACGCTGCCCGGAGCGTAAACAATTTGTTTAATCTCTTTAGAAACACTATATGTAGCTGACGTTCTTTGTTTTTGGTAATTCAAATTTTTCTTATCAGCAGCCTGAGTTGTGGTGCCTGCAGCGGTGTTGGGGTTATCATAGACCTCTGATTCTGTCTGTTCTGTTGTCAACACTCCTGTTTTAGAATCAGCAGAAACAGGTGTATAACTCTCGATTGTAGATCTGGTAGTATTAAAGTCTATATCTGCACTAACCTGTACTGTTGCGTTGTCTTTTCCTACAATTTTATCTAAAACACTCTGAACCTTTTTTGCTGTTTGATCTTCAAAATTTGTCCTGAAACTCTCTATGTCACTTGAACTTTTTTCAATTTCATCGGTGAGGCTATTTCCTGACTGATCAGTTATGAAAACTTTATCAGGAGTCATTCTCGGAACGGAATAAGCTACCAAATTCTTAATGGCCTTAACCTGTGTAGTTTTTAGCTTGTATCCAGGATCAAGTATAAGCACAACGGATGCAGATGGGACTTCGTCTTTATCTTCAAAAACAGATCTTTCAGGCTCTGCTATCTGCACTCTTGCTTTTTTGATCCCGTTAATTTTTTCAATTGAACGGGTCAACTCTCCCTGAAATATTCTTTGCTTTGTAAGCTGGTTTTTAAATTCAGTAGAACCCAACTGTAGGTTATCAAGAAGCTCAAATCCCGGCGAGCTGTCTTTGATTAAATCATTTTCAGCTACGAACAATCTTAATTCATCCTGCATTTCAACAGGGACTAAAATAGCTTTTTTATCACTGCTTAACTTATAAGGGTATCCGCTTTTCTTAAGACTCTCTACTATCGCAACAGAGTCGGGCTCTGACAAATCAGCATATAATGTTGTCCAATTCGGCTCTGTAGACTTAACTAAAAAGTATGTAGCGGTCACAAGAGTAATCGCAATAAGAACTACAAGACCAAAACGTTTGGATAAATCCAACCCTCTCCATAAACGACTTATATCATCTTTAAACAGTTTAAAATAATTGTTACTCAACTTTTTTCCCTTATTTTACAGTTACTAAAAATATAACCTTTAACTTATATTTTTTCAAATATGTAAATTTAGCTTAAAATCTCATTTGATAAAGCTCATTGTAGGCAGTAAGCATTTTGTTTCTTAGCTGCAGAGCCATTTGCATGTTTAAACTTGCCTTTTGGCTTGCTATCATTACATCATGAACACTTATATCCCCACCAGAAGCAAGTGTCTCAATGGCTTTTTGAGATTCAATCTGTTTCTCATTAACAGTATTTAATCCACCACTTATTGCTTTACCAAAGTTATTTGCGGTATTTGACACAGGAGAATCAGACACAGCAGTGATTAATCTGGAATCAACTTTTTGAGCTGCTTTTCCGTGCGGGTTAACCGCATTCACGTCCATTGATATCCCCATAGCAAAAGGATCCACCTGCTGTCCTTGCATGTCAAGATTCATCATTTGATTATTTAAAATATTCTGAAAATTATTTAAAGCACCATTGGCATTATCAAAACCTGCCGATCCCAGATTGTTTTCCAACACCTTGTTATACGAAGAAATAGGGGAATAGTTCATTCCCAACTTGCCTAATCCTCCCATTGAATCTGCCATTTTTCTCTCCTCGATCTTAATTTCCCTAAAAATTAATTACCGTTTACTTCCCTAATCTATATTCTCATTGCCGCACTGATCATTGTTTTTGCTGTTTCTGCGGCAGCTGCGTTTGCTTCGTACGCTTTTGAAGCACTTACCATGTTTACCATCTCTTCTACAATGTTTACGTTCGGCAACGTAACATAACCATCAGCATTTGCATCCGGATGAGACGGATCATACACCTGTCTGTATGGGTCTTTGCTCTGCTCAATTGCTGCAACCTCAACACCCTGAGACAAATTCTTCTCATCAAAGTTAACGCCACCTCTTAAAACCATAGAGTTTTCACCCGGGCTGAACATTGCCTGATGAGAACCGTTTGGAAAAGCAGGAGCCTGACCCAACTTATCCATATATATAGCTCTAAAAGTTACTTCTTTCTTGGCATAGACGCCGGGTGTTCCATCCGGATTTCTTGTAGTATTTATGTTGGCAATATTACTTGAAATAGTATCAAGTTTTATTCTTTGAGCCTGCATGCCGGAGGCTGTTACATCAAAAACATCAAAACTCATCTACTATACTCCCGTTCCTTTGATTATTTCTCCAAGTCCATTCAGCATTTTAGACTCTAAGCTAGCTAAAATGTTGAACTGAGTACCGGCTTTAGCCATATCCATCATTTCTCGTTCAACTTCCACGTTATTACCAGTATCAGGATTTGTATCGGCCATGTCACTTATTATTTCAGGTTTATATGCCTGAAAACTATTCTGATTTAAAAGTGCCATCTGATTTGGATTTGGTCTTTTTATCTGATCCAAAGATGTGGCATTATAAGAAATTGCAGCACTGTTAGCTAACTTGATATTTTGTTTCAAGTCTTCTTGTTGAATAATATTTCTCAGCTGATCTTCGAATGCAACTTCTTTTCTCTGATAATTAGGCGTATTCACATTCGCCGTATTGGCAGTAATGGCCTGCTGTCTCATTAAAAGACCATCCATTGCAAGTCTTGTGATTTCTATCGCTCTCGTATTCCCAAGTGCTTCCATTTTTCTCTCCTCTTAGATAATTGGAACCAAGATTTCCATCTGTGTACCGCTTTTATCTGATTTAAGCAGATTTATTTCACCATATTGTTCTTTCATAAGACTCTTACATATATGGAGTCCAAGTCCGTTTCCGGTAAGCTTTGTAGTAAAACCTTCTTCGAAGATTTTGTCGTGAAGGTCATCTTTAATACCTTCTCCGTTGTCTGTTACAACTATTCTGGCAAAGTTTTGTTCTTGTTCGCATTCTATCAAGATTTCTCCACCATTTTTCATTGATTCTACGGCATTGTAGATAACATTTATTAAAACGCTTTGTATTTTTATCTCATCTACGTGTACTCTCAAATCATCTTTTGCAAAATATTCAACCTTAACGTTGCTTTCTTTTGCTTTTGGAGCAGTTAAACCTACAACATCTTCAATTATAGGAATAATTCTTTTCTCAACCAATATTGGTCTTGCAAAAGTTTTCAACTCGCCAATAAATTGAGTTATTGAATACGTAGAGTACCTTATACTTTTTATGGCATTTGCCAAGGATTCTTGAACCTTTTCATCAGCGTTCACATCGCTGAGGCGTTTTTCTGTTATTTTTGTGTACAAATCTATCACTGATAAATGATTTTTAATTTCATGAGAAATCATTTTTGCTTTGTCTGCAGTGTATTCATACTCATTTAAAAGCTCATGGGTTTTTGAAAGATCTTCTCTCTCCGCTTCAGAAATGACAATCTCTTCATTTACCGCATTTAAACATCCTACAATTTTATTTATAGATACGTTAAGAAGCTCATTTTCCCTTCTATCAGGCGCATAAGTGGTTAAATACTCGTCAAGGTTTATTTTTGAATTGTCAAAAATCGCCCTTGCAACATCTGAAACTGTTTTCGAATTGTAGATCAAGCATATTTTAGAAAAATCTTTAGACGCCGAAAGCGAATGATCCCACATTAACACGGCAGAATACCTTGGAGCCAGAACCATCACAAACTCAACACTATCCCAATTTTTTTCGCTCTCTACATTAACGATACTATCAGTAGCAATCTCATCACAGAATGAATATACTTTAGCACTTGAAAACTCAAGTCTTTTTATAGCAGAAGAAAGCCCTTCTGAATCAAATAGTCTTAACAAGACCAAAGATTCCTGACTTGCAGCCTCGATTACCGGCTCAACTATGGAGCGAAACAGACCAATGATGGTCTGTTTGCTATATTCTTTGGTATACTCGTCAACTATAAAATCTCTAAGTATATTTTTCTGTTTTTTGAAATTATTCTTGCTCATTTTCTTCTACTAGATTGCGATTTTCATTTTTCTTCTGTTAGCAAACCCGTTGTTTAGGGCATACAATACAGCTTGTGTTCTATCATTAACTTGTAACTTTTGGAAAATATTATTTACGTGAGTTTTTACCGTTGTCTCACTGATAAATAATTGTTGTGCTACGCCTTTATACGTTACACCTTGAGTTAAAAGATCTAATACTTCTTCTTCTCTCTGTGTAAGGTATGAAAGCAAGTTTTCTGCATCCGAAACAACAGTTGTTTCCTCGCGGAAAGATTTTTGGAAGTATTCGAAGAAGCGAGAAGATAACGCAGACGGCAAATACACTTTTCCTTGAGAAACTTCTTCAATTGCATAAATCAACTGAGCTGAAGCCATTGTTTTTAAGATATATCCCTTTGCACCTATTTTCATTGCTCTAAAAATAAGATCCGGATCATCATATCCTGTTAGAGCAATAACTTTTACCCCTAAATTTAATTTTTCGATTTCGCTAATTGCTGTCAAACCGTCTTTTTCCGGCATGTTGATATCCATTAGCACGATATCGGGTTGGTATTTTTTAATCAAACTAATCGCAATATTTGCGTTAGTCGCTGTAGCAATAACGTCGAAGTCGCTTTCGAGACTGATAAGCTCTCTTATCCCAGCTAAATGATCAAAATTGTCATCTACCAAAATAATTTTTGCTTTCCTTTTAAACTCCACGCCTCTTCTCATTGTTCCTCCCCAAATCTTCTTAATAAATTTTGTAAATACTTCACTTACACTATGCATATTACCCCTAAATGGAGTAGTAACTCATCGACTAGAAGGTTTAATTTATTTGTGTTTTGGGTGAATTTAAGGATTTAGACCACATGGTCTATAAATGGCATAAAGAATGGTCATAGCAAGCTTCTTTAGCATGCCTGTATGCTAATATAAACAGTTTAGTTCATTTATAGTAAGGCTCATCTTGAAAAACGGCTAGTTTAATTGGGCATCAAACAGATAGATGAACTTACTTGGACTTTTTAATTTTTTCTTTTAACGACTTATATTTGCTCAAAGCAGATGCTGATTTGCCGTTTTTATTTTTGACAGGCTGTTCGAGCAAATTATTCCTTTTTTTGCCGATATAATTGTGCTTATACTCTTTAATGAAATATTCTTCTAAGAACCCTAGTGACAAAAAGGAATTATCTTTAAAATATCTGGAAATAATCCCCGTAGAAACGTGATTGCCGTTGAATTTATCTGTTTTAGATTTGCTTTCTTTCCATTCAAAAAGATCCTGCAACTTTAATCCCGTTTTTGTCTTTACAAGTTCTGAAACGCTTGTTATTCTTTCAACTCCGTCCTTTGTTTTTGCAACATGCACAACTATATCAACAGATGAGGAGATAAGAGCGTTTGTATTTTGCTCGTTTAAATTAGGAAAAGAAAGCATTATAAGATTTTGCAACGAAGAGAGCATTTCCCCGTATGATTTTGACGAAAAAGAGGTCAAAAACCCACCATATCCCATGTTTATGTATTCAAAAAGAGAAACCATCTCCGTAATTGAAGCATCAGATATAACAATCCTGCCGTGTTCAAGATTGACTGCTTTTCTCAATATTTTTGCAAAGTTTGCCTTATTTTTAATAAGACCAAGAGAATTATCCCTTTTTATCTTTAGCTGAGGCATGGTCTCTATTGTAATAATAGTTTCATCAGGCTGAGTTTGGTTCGCCAGATAATTTAATATATTAGATTTATTAATTTGAGTTTTCCCCGTAACAAAAATGTTCAATTTAGAATTAAGACACTCTTTTAAAAACAGCAAAATCTCATTGCTTACAATCTTGTTTTCAACAACACCTTCAAGCTTCTTCGAACACTTGGGCTGCCTTCTTAAAGACAAAAAGGCTCCATCTTTAACCAAAGGAGGCAACATAGCAGTAATTTTGATGCCATTTGCAAGCATAATTGTATATGAAGGATTTTGAGCATTTATTATCCTGTCATATTGATTTGCGATACCTTCTATGATTGAAAGAAAAGACTCTTCATCTTTCAGAGTTATTTCCGATTCGCTCAAAATTCCGTCTTTATCGACAAAAATCTTCTCTGGAGCATAAATCAATAATGCCGAAAGATCAGGATTATTTTCAAAATAGCTCAGAATATCAATGTTCGATCCCGTAGGCAAAACAACACTGACAGCTTCCTTCTTGAGCTTATTATTTTTATTCATCAATCTGCTTTTTAATGACATTTTTATACTCTGTTAATAATTTCTTGTGCCAGCTGACGATAATTTTCTGAAATATTAGAAGCCTCATTGAGTTCTTTAACTGTTATTCCTTTGTTTATTGCTTCAATCACTGCAAAATAATTATTGGGAATTTTCCAGAATATATTTCTGTTTAAAACCGCCTCCACATCTTCAACTTTATAGTCTTCGTTGCTTATATAACGGTTAAGAACAAGTTTTAGCTTATCTTCTTTATACCCAAACTTATCAAATAACTCAAGGCATCTTTGACAGTTTCTTAATGTAGGAAGATTAGCTGCTGTGATAAAAAGAATCAAGTCAGATTCTTCGAAAATTGCAGTCAACTTACTATCTATTGTTGAATTGTTATCAATTATCACATATGAGAAGGTCTCTCTTAGCTTTTTCAACAAACTAATCAAACTTTTAACGCTTATTTCATCGTTTGGCTCTCTGAAGGGAGAATCTGCCAACACATAAAAATTAGAGGTTTTATACTGCTCCAAGGCGGCAAAGAAAAACTCGTCATCCGCTCTTTCAAGGTTATCTACGGCATATTTGATATCATTAACAGGGTTTAAGTCCAAAAACGCAGTAACGTCTCCCAGGTGCATATTTAAATCCACCAAAACTACTTTTTCTTTAGTTAAGTCCGCGATTTCTTTTGCCAAATTAACAGCCACTGTTGTTTTTCCCAGCCCGCCTTTATTTGAAAAAGTAGAAATTATCTTGCTTTTGTCGTGTATCGATTTTGTAGAATAAAAATCAGAAACGACTTTATCCAGAACCCCGATTATTTCATCTTTTATTATGGGTTTTGCCAAAAATTCCTTAGCACCGCTTCTTAAAGCCTCTACAATAAAATTAGTATTCAGGTTATATGAAACAAGGATAAATTTAAAATTATTATTTTCGAAAGACAAATTATTAACAAGCTTAAGGATATCTTTTTCATCATCTGACACATCTATTACAAAAATGTTCAAACAAGCATTATCAACCGCTAAAAGTGCTTGATTCAATTCAGAAAATTTTTGAATTTCATCTACAAATTCAAGCTTATTAATATAGCTTTCGATAAGGGTTTTAGAAACTTCTTCCTTATCAACAAGTATTACTTTTGCTTTTCCCGTGTTTTCCATAAAATTCATTTTACTATACTCAGACCTATTTTGGCTATAGGTTAATATAATTTGGACTTTAAGAGATTTTTTCTTTTTTAAGAAAATCCTCTAAATGTATCGTTCAATACAATTAAAGAAGCTTTATAATTCATATTGTATAATTGTGAGTTTTTATCTATGCAACAGGTTCCAAAAGAAGAATTAGTTGAAAACAAGGTTCTCCCGTACAGCTTATTTGATGCCAACGGAGACAAGCTTTTTGATGCAGGCGAAATATTAACTCCGGGGAAATTGATGCAACTTCAGCAGGTTGCAGAAATTTATAAAGACGAAAATGAAGAAAAAGAAGAAGCGGCAAAAAAATCCTCCAGCGACAGCTCTTCCCATTCACACCCAGTGTCGGACGAATTTTCCATGGATTCGATAAATGACGACATTAACTACACAATCGACGATATGGATATCACAAGCTTTAAAGGTGCTTTGAACAAAAATGCGAAGATTGACCCCGAAGCACAAATGAAGTTTAAAGCGTTTCACATATATATTTTAAATTCTTTAAACTCAAAAAAACCGGGGGATATTTCTCAGATATATTCTCACCTGAGAGAAAGGATCATTTCTGACATTGTTTTAAAATCAGACAAGATACATTATTTTTCCCAGTTAAAAATTCTTGGCGAATATAAAAAATGTCACGCCTTAAACACAGCAATATTAAGTGGTGTATTAGCACACAAAATGGGAATAGGAGAGGCTCTTATCGCGGATATAGTCCTCGGTGCTCTTGTGCATGACATAGGAAAAACAAAAATCCCTCCATCAATCCTGGATTCACTTGCACTAACAGATAAAGAACAAAAAATTATTCAAACACACACAAAAATCGGGTATAAGATATTAAAAGAAGACTATCTGTTCCCTGAAAATATTGCCAAAATGGCACTCGAACACCACGAAAACAGTAACGGTTCAGGCTATCCTTACGGCAAATCCGGAGACTTTATTGGAATAGAAAGCCGCATCTTGTCTGTATGTAACCATTTTGACAATTTGGTATCGAACCAAACACCGCAAAAAATCCACAACTGCCATGAGGCATTGAAGGCTATGCTTGAATTAGGATCTAAAAAGTTTGCCGCAGATGCACTGTATACTTTTGTACATATGTTTAGTTATAATGATACTGAATCATTAGAGGAAATGACAGTTTAATGAAAGTGACAGTGATAGGAGCTGGCCTAGCCGGCTCAGAAGCAGCCCTTCAACTTGCAAAGGAAGGCATAGAAGTAGATTTGTATGAAATGAGGCCCGAAGTCGAAACAGGGGCTCATAAAACTGCCAAAATGGCAGAATTTGTATGCTCAAATAGCCTTGGATCACTTGACCAAACAAGTGCCAGCGGGCTTTTAAAAGCCGAGCTGCAAATTATGGATTCATTCCTGATAAAAACAGCCCTAGAAACTCAAGTCCCGGCGGGGAATGCCCTTGCGATTGATAGAGAGGGGTTTTCAGAGAAAATAACCGAACTAATAGAAAAAAATCCAAAAATAAATATTATCAGGAAAGAACTCAAAGAAATACCTGAAAACTCCCCGACAATAATCGCGTCAGGCCCTTTAACATCCGCTGCTTTATCTGAAAAATTAAAAGATTTTACAGGAGAAAATCATCTTTACTTTTTTGACGCCATTGCACCGATAGTGGAAAAAGAAAGCATCAACTTTGAAAAAGCCTTCTATTTAAATCGCTACGAAAAAGGCGATGACGACTACATAAACTGCCCGATGAACAAAGAAGAATATGAAAAGTTTTATAATATTTTAATAAACGGCGAAAAAATTGAGCTTAAAGAATTTGAAAAAGACGCAAAGTTCTTTGAATCATGTTTACCGGTTGAAGTTCTTGCATCAAGGGGTGTTGACACTTTAAGATATGGCCCCTTAAAACCTGTAGGTTTAGTGGACAAAAGAACAAATATTGAAAATTATGCTGTAGTACAACTTCGCCAAGACAACAAAGCTGCTACTTTATATAACTTAGTCGGCTTTCAAACAAATTTAAAATGGAAAGATCAAAAAGAACTTATCCATTCTATACCTGGGCTCGAGAATGCAAACATTGTAAAATACGGGGTTATGCATAGAAACACCTTTATAAACAGCACGAAAGTCTTAAACTCGACCCTGCAGTCCAGAAAAAATCCTAATATATTTTTTGCAGGGCAATTAACGGGAACAGAAGGATATACAGAATCAATTGCAACAGGACTTTTAGCGGGACAAAACATGGCTAGGTTTTTGCAAAACAAACCGTTAATAAATCTCCCCCAAGAAACTATGTTAGGTGCCCTTGTAAATTATATATCGTTTGAAGGACACAAAACCTTCCAACCAATAAATTCTAATTGGGGAATAGTTGCAGAAATGCAAATGGATAAAAAAGTAAGAAAAAATAAAAAATTAAAAAATGAAATGCTCTCAAACAGAGCACTATCGACTTTGCACGAATATCTTAATTCTATTAGTTAAAAGAGAGGTTATCATGGCAGATTCAAAAGAAAAACTGACTTGTCCTGCTTGTCAGAAAGCAATGAAAAAAATTCCGGTTCCAAATCAAAGTTTTAATCTGGACATATGTGCAGATGGTTGTGGAGGTATTTGGTTCGACAACAGAGAACTAAAGTATTTTGACGAGGCGGCAGAAGATATTTCCGCAATAAAAATGGCTCTTGAAAACAAACCTTTTCAAAAAGTTGATGCACAGATTATAAGAATTTGTCCCGTATGCAATGTTAAAATGGTCAAAAACAACACAGGAGCAACTCAAAAGGTTCAAATAGACGAATGCTACACCTGCGGTGGTAAGTTTTTTGATTACGAAGAAATTCTTTTGATGAGAGAAGAATATAAAACAGAAACTGAAAGAATCAATGCCACTATCAAGTTGTTCGAACAGCTACACAGCAAAGAAATTCAAGAACACGAAGAGAATATGGAAATTTCTCATCCTTCTGAAAGGAAAAAACTCTTTGATTCAAAAGCAAAAGACCTTATAAATTTTGTTCTCTATAATATGTAAAAGGCTGTATTAAACAGCCTTTATTATCTCTAACAACAATTTTTGGAATTTTTCTTTCACTCTGTCCGCTGTTTCTATGACCTCAGCGTGAGAAAGAGGAATATCACTGACCCCAGCTGCATAGTTGGTTAAACAGCTGATACCCAACACCTTTATGCCGCAATAATTTGCGACTATTGCCTCGGGTGCGGTAGACATTCCCACAGCGTCAGCACCTAATGTACAAAGCATTTTAATCTCCGATGGAGTCTCATAACTCGGTCCGCAAACAGCAGCATAAACGCCTTCTTTTAGAGAAAAGCCGCTTTCATTAGCTTTTTTCTGAGCCAGATCTCTCAATGCCTTTTTGTAAACTTCGCTCATATCAGGAAAACGAGGCCCTAATTCATCATCATTTTTGCCAATCAAGGGGTTTGTCCCCATTAAATTAAGATGATCTGTTATAAGCATCAAGTCGCCTGGGCTCATCTCTTTTCTTGTTGCTCCCGCAGCATTTGTTACTATTAGATTTTTCACTCCGAGTTTTTTCATCACCTTAACAGGATAAACCACTGTAGACATTGAATGACCTTCATAAAAATGGTATCTGCCCTGCATCATGACAACTTTTTTGCCCTCTATCTCAGCAAAAACCAGTTGTCCTTTATGCCCTTCGACATTAGAAGGCTGAAACCCAGGGATATCGTTATAAGAAATCTTTAGAGATTTAAACTTGTCAGCAAAATCACCAAGGCCAGATCCTAGAATTATACCTATCTCTGGAGAAAATCCACCTGTTTTTTCATTAATAAAATCTACAGAATTGTGCATATAAACCCCTCTCTAAACAAAAAAGTGAAAGAATATAACCATAAAAGAACCCATAATCCAACAATAATAAGCAAAAATTCTCATTGAATGCTTGCCTAAAAATTGAAGGAAATATTTTATACAGAAATAACTTACGATTGCAGAAACAACAAAACCTATTGCTATAGACGTCAAATCAAAAGATAAGATTTCCTTTGGAGAAAACTCTAATATGGGATAAAAAACAGAAGTCGCGATAATTATCAATATACTTAAAAGGAAAGAATATCTTGCACTTGTTACCCTATCCAACCCCAAAAGCAGTCCCGTACTTATGGTTGAACCCGAACGAGAAATCCCCGGGAATGCAGCTAAGCCCTGAGCAATACCTATCCAAATAGCTTTTTTGACATCCATTTTATTTGTAGTTTGTATGTTTTTAGAAACAATATCACTAAAAAACAATATAAACCCCGTCAAAACAATAAAACAACCTACTATAACAGGACTTGAAACTAACTTTTCAGAAAAATCCTTTAATGGAAAAGCAACTAAAACTGTAAAAATTGTTCCTAACACGAGAAACAAAGGCAATTTCGCTTCAGGTGAAGAAAAATCTTTTGTTTTAATAGCCGTTGATGTTTCTTTTATAATTTTTCTCAAGTCATCTTTAAAATATATCAACACGGCGATTAAAGAACCAACGTGCAAAATAATATCAAAAAATACCTCTTGTTGCCCCGTAATCAAAAGCTCATTATCACAAAAGACCTTACATAAACTTGAGATAAGAACCAAATGTCCTGAACTGGAAACAGGCAAAAACTCTGTTAAACCCTGAATTACTCCCATTAATACTGATTGAACTACAGACATAAAAACTCCTATTCAAAGTATGAAGCACAAGAATTAACCGTTTCCCATACAGAAATTTTTGTAACCTGAGGGATAGATTTTTTTAATTCTTTGTATATGTATTTTGATATTATCTCGCTGCTCGGACTTACGTTTTTAAAATCAGCAAGCTCATTTATGTCCGTATGATCTAAAATATCCAACACTTTATTAAGCTCTTTTTTCAATATTTTAAAATCTATAAGCAAATTGGATTTATCCAAAACCTCACCTTGAACGAACGCTTCAACTTTCCAATTGTGCCCGTGCTGATTTTCGCACTCTCCTTCGTAATTAAGCAGATGATGAGCTGCTGAAAACGAACTTTCAACCTTTATTTCAAACATTATTTTTACCTTTGTATTTATATAAGTTTTTCTAAATCTTCTATTAATTTCTTTTGTTTTGAAGCAAACTTTTGACCTCTTGCCTCGATCGCCAACTTCAAGATTAATGGAAGATTAAGTGCTTTTCCCTCTTGAAGATTTTTGCAATATACTTCTTCGAAATTATTAGGAATTCTAAGCGACCAGTTTGAATCGCCCGAAGTCCCCGGTCTGTTATACACATCATATAATCCGAAGAAATCCGTGAAGAAAATCTGAATATTTTCAGCTTTACAAGCAAACATTTCAACCAATTTTGCCTGCGTAAGCAATCTTGCATCCTTAGAAAGCTGAACAGCAATCTCTTCTCTATCTGAGTCAGAAACATCAAGCCATAAATCTTCAGCTAAGTTTTTACCGTTTAAATAACCTTCGTGAGTATTTATTGTTTGATCAGCCCACATTGCAATCGGCTCGTTAT